>JAKLHU010000426.1 GCA_022709995.1 Verrucomicrobiota bacterium
TCCGGAAAATGCGGGCGCCGTTGTGCACCGGCGTGGTGAAGCAGGTGTAGCCGTCGCGAAACTCCGTTTTGACGTTCTGTCCAAACAGGTAGTCTTCGATGACGACCTGGCCGCGGACTTTGACCGCGGCTTCCTGCAGGGTCCAGGTGTTGGCGCGGGACGTCAGGAGCAGGTAGGTGTCTTCGGCGTGGCGCCATTCCCGCAGAATCAGGGCAGGGTCGGAAACGACGAACCGCGGCGTCAGGCCGAGTTTGCCCAGGAGGTTTTCGATGATGGCCGGGAAGGCCGCGTAGCGGTGTAGCCCCGGATTGAAGCCGAGGACGACGACGCGGCCTTTGCCGAGGCTGGCGCCGAGCGCCGCCGGAGCGGGGCCGAAGCTGGCAAGCACATCGCCCTGGCCGGCCGGGGCAAAGACGCTGTCGGCTTCGGGCAGCGCGAGGGCGACGCCGCCGACTGTCAACGTGCGTGTGTCGGTAAAGGCCGGCACGACGTTGATGGCCTGGAAGATGGCGTCGGCCGGCCGGCCGAAGTTGTCGAATTCGCCGACGCGTCCTTCGGTGACGACGATGCCGCCACCGCGGGCGTAGTCGAGCAGTTTGGCCTGGACTTCGGGCGCCAGGAAGCGGGCCTGGGGCACGAAGAGAACGGCCACGGGCGGCATGTTGTCTTCGAGGAGCATTTCTTCGGCGATGACGCGGGCGGAGCGGTGGTAGTCCAGGAAGAGTTCGTAGTAGTTGGCGACGGTTTGCAGGTGGGCGGAGACGGTTTTTTCGCCGGCCCAGCCCCAGCCCTGGTCGTGCACGCGCGCGGTTTGGGAGAAGAGGATGCCGATTTCGGGGTCGGCGCGGCTGCCGTCGAGGATGACATGGTCGATTTTGCGGGCGTCGCGCAGCGTCATGCGCATCAGGTGGCCGTAGATTCTGGGCATGTCGAGGGTGTCGGCGAAGTTCACCGAGTCGCTGCCGAAGCTCCAGATGTGGTGTTCAAAGCCGAGGGCGCCGCCGCTCAGCTCTTCCCAGAGTTTGCCGTTGACATAGGTCACCGGGCTTTCGCTGTAGAGCCCGCCCCATTCGCTGGTCAGATAGCGTTTGGTGGTCAGGTCGAGATACAGCCATTCGAGGTTGATGGCGCAGCAGGTCCCGTCGATGCCGCTGACGTCCTGGTGCTTGGTGGCATTGTAGTAGTTGACGCCGTAGAGCGGCGACTGGGCCGCGCCGGTGGACGGGAGCTGGAACACGTCCAGGTCGGGGGCGAGCTCCTTGACAATCTGGTGGAAATTCGCATAGAGTCCTTCCAGCTTGGCCTCGCGGAGCCGGCGCCAGTGTTCCCAGACGGCGTGTTCGGCCGGGGTGGTTGGCTGGCGGACCGGCAGCTTGACATCGGCGAAAGACTGGAAGGCGGTGCCGCAATGCTCGTTCATGGCGGCGATGTCCTGGCGGTAGAAGGTCTGCAAATGCCGGCGCAGGTCTTCGGCGGCGGCTTCGCCCCAGTACTGGTAGCCCAGGCCGGTTTCATCCCCGCTGCCGATGCGGAAGTTGCCTTGGCCTTTCCAGGCCCAGGCGTCGGTGATGTTTTGGACGTGCTTGCGGATGGCTTCGAAGGGGTAGTCAATGGGGTCGCGCTCGGTGATGGCGCCGTCCGCCGGCCGGATGATGCCGCCGCCGGTGATGTATCGGGCGCTGGCCGGGTAGACGAATTTATGGTCGCGGAAGATGTCCCCGAGGCTGGTGCGAGTTTTCGGGTCGGCGGCGTACCATTCGTGGAAAGGGCCACTGTAGACATTGACGCCGATGTCGCGCATGGTCTGGAACAGCCGGCCGCGCAGGCGGCTTAAGTTGGTCGGCAGGGTCAGCGAGGCGATGGAAGGGATGGTGCCGTATTTGTGCTTGACCGGGACGCGGTCCGGGACGCGGGCGGTCGCCAGCGCGGCGGCGGCCGGCGCCAGCAGCGCCTGGAAGTCGGCCTCGGCCCGGGCGACGTCAGTCAGCAGGCTTTGCACAGCGGCGGCGATGTCCGCGGCCGGCTTTTGGTTGAACAGGTCGAGCTGTTGCGCTTTGCGGCGGGCGCCGAGGGCCTGGAACCGTTCTTCGACGGCAGTCAGGTTGGCGTTGAAAGCGGCGATGTCCTGGCCATTCAGCCAGGCGAGCAGGGCGGCGTCGCGCAAGGCGGCCACGGTGTCGAAGTAGACAAATCCGAGGCGGGCCCAGTCCGCGTTCAAGGTGACGATGGCGCGGTAATACGGTTCCGGCTGTTCGTTGGGCAGCGGGCTTTCGAGCAGGTGCAGCGCGGCCCGGAAGATTTTCGGCCCCTGTTCGGATTGCAGCAGTGTCTGGCCGACTTTGCCCAGTTCGACGAAGGTCGCGCCGAAGATCAGGTTGTTGTAGTAGCGATAGGCGATGAAATCGGCGCCGATGCCGTTGCGTTCGCGGTAGAGGTCGACTTTCAGGTCGGCGGCCTGGGCGTAGTTGGCGCCGCCACCGTAGCTGCCGTCGCCGTCCTTGGCGTTGTTCCAGGCGTCGGCGGGGGTGTAGCGGATGGACGGGGCGGCCGGGAAGACGGCTGGCAGGCAGTCGCCGGTGAGCGCCGGCAGGGCCGGGTTCAGGGTGAGGGGATTGATGACTTTGCGGACCGCCCAGGCCCAGCTGCTGTCGAGATGGCGGACCAGGAACGGCGCGAACCAGCCGCGGGAGTGCTGCTTGAAGAGGATGTTGCCTTTCGGGTCCGTCAGAGTGAACACGGCCTCCTGGCCGGCCACAGGTTTGAGGTCGGGGTGGCGGAGGGCGAGGCTGCGCATGTGGATGGTCTGGCCGGGCTGA
>JAKLHU010000427.1 GCA_022709995.1 Verrucomicrobiota bacterium
GCCGCGATGGCTTCGCCGTTTCCGGCGACGGTGGCGGCCACGGCACCCTTCTCATCCAACAAGTCCACCCGCCACTCCTGACGTGATTTCAGCCGTGCGGTAGCCGTGATTGCCGCGGCCGTTCCGGCCCAGGGACGGACGGTATCCGGTGAACAGGCGACGTCATGAAAAACAGCAGTCGCAATCGTCAGGCTGGCGACGGGGCTGGAGCGGCCGGCGCCGTCCCAGGCCTGGGCCGTCAGCAGGTTGTTGCCAGCCAGCAGGTCATGTTCCGACAGCTGGAGAACCATAAGTCCATCTTCCGGGAAAGCCAATGCCTGGAACATGGCGCCATTCAGACGGATGGCAACGCCGGCCAACGGCATGTCACTGTGCACCGCCACCATGACCGTGACGGGAAATGCGGCCAGCGGCTCCGGCGGCAGTTCGGCAATCAGTTCGATTCCTGGATGTTTGCCGGCCGGCGGAAGCGGGTAGCGCATCGGCCGGGTGCTCAGATTGCCGTTGGCGTCGATGGCTGTCACGACCAGGCCGGCCGCCAGCTGGGACGGCGTGACCGGCAGGTTTTCCAGAATCGCTTCCTGGCAGTTGCCGCCGCAAATCGATTCTCCGACCAGAGCGCCGTTGGCCGTCACCATTCGCAGGCTGCGCAGGGCCTGGTTGTCCCAGGCGGAAACAACGAAACCAGGAGAATCGCCGAACGGCAGCCCGCCGACAGCGGCAATGACGATCTCCGGTGAGATGTTGTCATCGGCAAAACGGCTGTAGAAGAATTCCAGCTTTTCGGAAAGGATCTCGGTTTCGTCCTTGTCCCTGACCCGGGCTTGGAGGACATGCCGTCCTTCGGCGAGTCCGTCGACGGGCAGCCAGCCGCTGATGGCATGGGTGTTGGTCTCGCCCTTCAGCAAGATCACGTCATCCAGGTAAATCGCCAGTTCCGAACATTCCGCCAAACCGTTGACCGCCGCCAGGACAGCCACATCCTCGGCAATGACCCTGTGCGCAGAAGACAATCCCGGGATGGCGACCCGGACGGTTGCCGGCGCTGTCTCCGACGGCGATGGCAGCTCCACCGCGACGGGGATTTCCAGCGACGTGCTGTTTCCGGCTTCGTCCCGCACGGCCAGTTGAAGCAGATAGGAACCGGCGACCATATCCTCCAGCATGATCCGGCGGCGCACAACGCTCTGGGCCGAAGCCGCTTCCAGGACGACGTCCTCCTGCAGCAGCACGACACCAGACGGCGAGGCAACCCGCAGTGACGCAGTCGTGCTGGAAAGATCTTGGACCGAAAACATCACGTCGAGGACATCGCCGACCGCCACCCGTTTCCAGCCCCCGGAGGCAGTCACTGTCGGCGCGGCGCCATCAAGAATGATTCCAGCCTGCGCCGATGCAACCATTCCCCGGTTGAACGCCATCACCTGAAGATGATACGCGCCGTCGGCGACCTCCTGGCCCTGGTGATTCTTGAAATCCCAGGCCAACTGGACATCTCCCTCGGCGCCGGTCATGACCGTGATTTCCCGGCCGGCTGCATCCAGTATGGTCACGGTCCAGAAGTCGGTTTGGTCAGCCCGAAGGCTGATCTGGCATGCGCCGCCGTTCCTTCCATAGACGACGGCATCGGTTGACAAATCCACCCGCTCCGGCGTTTCCAAACGGCGCTGGCGCCAGTCACCAAGCAAGGCAATCGCATGAAAATCCAACTTTGGCGCCGGCAAGGACGAGTCAGCCTCCCGACTGCAAGCGGCGAGAATCGAATAGACTGCGACTGCGGCGGAAAGAGCGGACTCCTGGGCGGTATCCGTGTCGGTGCCGATGTCGGCGCCCGTGCCGGCGCCCGTGCCGGCGCCCGTGCCGGCGCCCGAGGCCGAGGCCGTCATCATGTTTTGGAACACGCGCTCCTGCTGTGCCTTGTCCGGCCAAGGGGCCACCGACGCCGACTGGTACACAGTTTGTGGATCGCCGGGGTGACGGAGGCGGCTATGCCAGACGCCGGTCGGCCGCCGGGCCAGGAGCGCCCGGGGATGACGGCGGGGCAGTTCGAACGCGTCCAGAAGGCAGAACGTTCCCACAGCGGCATCTGGTATCATATTGGACACGTGTTCATGCATGAAGTCTTCAAGCGCCTCGCCGCACCACAATGGCAGTGATTGCCGCAGAGACCCGGAAAGGACCTCAAGGGGAGAAAGGACGTCGCCGGACAAGGTCTTGGCAAGAGTCACATCCGCTTCCAAGATAGGAACAAGCATGGCCGCCAAAGCCAGTTCCCGAAGGACTGTCGGTGGTTCATCGTCGGCCAACACCCAATGCCCGACGTCGACGCGGGTCAACGGCGCTGTCACCAGTGTCTGGCCGCCAATGCGCACCGGCTGGCCCTCCATGCGTTGAAAAATCGACTCACGCGAACACAGAGTCGCCTGGAGGTTCGCCGCCATTGCCGCGGAAAAAACTCCGGCGAGCAGTCGGAGGGACTGATCTTGACGGCTGCGGATCCGGAACGCCAAAGCCGTCAAGAGGGACGCATCGTCGGCACGGTCATCAGCGGCCAAAGCGCCGGCGCCAAACGCCATGCTGCCGGACGACACAGCCAGAACAGTCAGGGCGCCGGCTTGCAGACGCCCGGTCAGATAGTCGGTTTCCAGCGTTCCGGCCAGCAGGCGGCGCGACAAGGAAACCGTGATGTCGGCTCCATACGGCCGCGAAGCCAGCGCATCGCCGATGACCAGGTCGGACAAGGTGACGACGGGACGCACGTTCAGATTGCAGACATCGGCGCCGACGTCGCTTCTGGCCATCGTCTCGCCCTG
>JAKLHU010000428.1 GCA_022709995.1 Verrucomicrobiota bacterium
AGGCTGCCGATCTCGACCGCAGCTTTCCGATCAACGTCTACGACCTCGTGTCGATGGGGCTGCTGCGGGGCAGCGGCCTGTTCGGCGGGATCGGTCGGCGTGACCGCAGCAGGATCGAGGAGGCCGTCGCCGCCATGCAGCGCCATTATCGCGAGCACCTGCTCGACCAAACCTGCCTGTACCCCGGAGTCGCCGCGACGTTGGCCGCCCTGAAGCCGGACTGGCGCCTCGCCGTGGTCACCAACAAACCCGAAACCGCCGCCCGGAGCCTCTGCGACGCCCTCGGCATCGGCGACTTTCTGGACGCGGTGGTCGGGGGAGGGCGCTGCCCGCATTTGAAACCGCGGCCGGAACCGCTGCTGCTGGCGATGGAGCTGGCCGGCGCCTCAACAGCCGGTTCGTGGATGATCGGCGATCACCGCACCGACCTCGGCGCCGCCGCCGCCGCCGGCCTCAAGGCGTGTTTCTGCGCCTATGGCTTCGGACGCCAGGACAACCAGCGCGCCGATGCCGTCATCTCGTCTTTCCCAGCCCTGCTCAACGTCGTCACCCCGATCCCAACAACCGCCCCCGCCGTCCCTTAAATCCGTCCCGCCCGGACCCGTCGCTTCGGCGACCGCCGGAAAATCCGTTTTCCTTTTCCCCTCCCGACCGCCGGCCGATTCCATCCGTCCGGCTTTCGGCAACTGCCATGCTGCCAAACCATTACACGACCACGTGCTCGCCAGAGAATTTCGCCGCGCTGCGGCCGGAGGTCTCGGCCGCCCTGACGATAGCGGCCGCCGCCTATCACGGCCGGACCGGCCAGGCCATCACCGTCACCTCGGCCGGCCGGACTCTGCGGCATTGCGCCGAGCTGATGGCCGCTTTCAGCCGCGAACAACTCGAGGCCTTGTATTGCCGCCGCGGCTATCCCGACTACATCCGGCAGCTCGTCGCCGCCGCCGAAACCAAGAAAGCACCGCTCTGCGCTGATGAAGCCTATGCCATTCTCCGCCAGCGCCGCGACGGCTATATCTCCTACCATCTGTTCGGCGCCGCCGTTGACATCGCCACCGAGGGCCTCCTCGACCGCCAGCTCCTGATGGATATCCTGGCCCGGGCCGGATTCGCCGTCAGCGACGAAACCCATCTCGGCATTTCCTGCCTGCACGCCTCGTTCACCCAAATGCCGGCGCCCCTGCCGGTCGTCCGGGACTGACGTCCCGATTGCAACCCCAGAGCCTCCCATCCCGAAAGAAACCGAACTCATGACCTCCGACTTCGCCACCGAAGACAAAAAGATCTCCTACTGCATCGGCATCGACATCGGCGCCAAAATCAGCCGCCTGCCTTTCCGACTCGACCTGGAAGCCTTCCTGGACGCCTTCGTCACCATCGCCGAAGGCCGGGAACCGAAAATCAAGCAGGATGACTTCCAGCAGACCATGCAGGCTTTCCAGCAGAAGCTGGAGAAGCAGGCCGGCCAAGGCCGGGAGGACAACGCCGCCGCCGGCGACGCCTACCGCGCCCACAACGCCGCCCGCAGCGGCGTCGTGACCACGGCCTCCGGCCTGCAGGTGGAAATCCTCACCCCCGGCCAGGGCGATTGCCCCAAGGCCGACTCCACCGTCCGCGTCCATTACGCCGGCACGCTCATCGACGGCAAGGAATTCGATTCCTCCTACCAGCGCGGCGAACCGGCGGAATTCCCGCTCAACCGCGTCATCCCCGGCTGGACCGAAGGCCTCCAGCACCTCCGCGCCGGCGGCAAAGCCCGCCTCGTCATCCCGCCCGAACTGGCGTATGGCCAGCAGGGCGCCGGACCCGACATCGGCCCCAATGCCACCCTCGTCTTCCAGGTCGAACTGCTCGATATCCTGTAAGTAACCGCGAACCGCGAGGACTTGCTCCCGGCCGGGCCGCCGGAGCGTAACCGCCGGCCCCGGCCCCCCGTAAGCGGTCAGCCATTGATAACTGAGCTTTTGAGGAGTCAACGCTTGGGCGCCGCAGGGCTGGAGGCGCCACCTTGGCGCGCCAGGCCACTACCGCCGCCAGATGCAATGGCTGACCGATTACCCCCCCCCACTCCCTGTTTCCGTTCCTCACCCAACCCGTTTCCGCAGGAGATTCCCCATGTCCGCCATCATTATTGACGGCAAGCAGGTCGCCGCTGACATCCGAGCCGAACTCAAGGCCAAAGTCGAGAGATTGAAGACGACTGCCGGCATCACACCAGGGCTGGCCGTCGTCCTGGTCGGCGACGACCCCGCTTCCAAATCCTACGTCACCGCCAAGGAAAAGGCCTGCGCCGAAATCGGCCTTTTCTCCGACGACAACCGCCTGCCGGCCGACTGCCCGCAGGAGCGCCTGCTGCAGCTGATCGACCGCTTGAACCGCGATCCGCGCATTCACGGCATCCTGGTGCAGCTGCCCCTCCCCAGGCATATCGACGAAGCGCAGGTGATCATGGCGATCGACCCGGCCAAGGACGTCGACGGCTTCCATCCCGTCAATGTCGGCCGCATGGTGATCGGCGAAAAGGCCTTTCTGCCCTGCACGCCGCATGGCGTGCTCCAGCTCCTGCTGCGCTCCGGCATCCAGGTGGCCGGCGCCCACGCCGTCATTGTCGGCCGCAGCAATATCGTCGGCAAGCCCCTGGCCAATTTGCTGCTGCAAAAGACGGCGACCGGCAACGCCACCGTCACCGTCTGCCATACCGGCACCCGCGACCTCGCGGCGCGCTGTAGGGAGGCCGACATCCTTGTAGCCTGTGCGGGCCGGCCCGGGCTCGTGAAGGGCGACTGGATCAAGCCGGGCGCCTGTGTCAT
>JAKLHU010000429.1 GCA_022709995.1 Verrucomicrobiota bacterium
GTTCGCGCCCGGACGGAAATCATCAGCCTGCAAATTCACCTGGAGGCCGCCTGCCGTCCCCATTGAGCCGCGGAATTCCAGCCGGGCCAAAAACGACCGGCCGCCGAACGGCCCGGACCGGCAGGGCGGATACGAACTCACTTCACTCACCGGATAGCGTTCCCGACAGACACGGATGCCCCAGGCTTCGCCGGGAACAGGCGGATGACAGCCGAGATCGGCAAAAGGAATCGCGAACTCCAACGTCCAGCGCCCGTCATGGCGCTTCCCTTTGGCGACGGCCTGGCGCGCATTCAGGAAGCGCTTGTCGCCGTTGCGGGCATCGTAGATGCCGCCGTTCAGGTTGGCGACCAGATGGAACGTGCTTTCCGGCGAGTCCGCCGTGTCGAGCACGATCTCAAAGCAGTCGTTGCTGTAGATCGGCTGGTCATGCTGGTCGAGATCGACGCGCATCTGGTCGGTTTCCGGCTCCTCAAAGTCGCAGCCGAAATAGATGTGCTTCTGGTCATAGGCGATGCGCACCTGGCTGGCGGCCTTGGGGCTCTGGCCTTTGCGGGTCAGAAAAGGCGGAACCGGCGTCGCCCCGGCCCAGAACGACTCGTCCGGCACCCCGTCAACGGCAATCGGCGTGGCGGCGTAGTGGGCAGTCAGGACGGTTTCACCGGTGTACAATTGCCGATCCAGCGCGGCTTCCGGCTGGGGAACCGGGGCGTAATCGCCAGCCGCCAGCGCCGCCGGGACGGGCTCCGCCGCCGGCTCGGCGGACAGGTCCGCGAGCACCTCCGCGGCCGTCCACGCGCGGTTCAGGACGAGGATCTCGTCCATCATGCCATGACAGTCATGGCCATAGTACGGCGAACCGAAGATCAGTTCGGCCGGCTGATCCGGGCCGCGGAAATAGGCGTCTTCCCCGACCAGTGCGCCGTCCAGGAACAGCCGGCGCTGGCCGCCCTTCTCCCAGGTGATGACGATGTGCACCCACTGGTCGGTCTGCCAGGACGACACGTCGGCCGCGAATTTGTAGTGCTGCCAGGATTTGAAATTATGGTACTCCAGGTTGCGGCTCTTTTCCGTCTTGCTCAGCATCAAGGCGCCGGGTCGCGTTTCCGTCGTGCCGCGCTTTTCCAAATCATAGACCGTGGCGAACAACCGGGCAAAAAAATTCTTGGCCGTTGGCCAGGCCGCCGGCCGGAACCAGAAGCGGAGCGTGCCCTGGTCCAGGTCGATGTTACCGGGCGCAAGCCAGGCGACGAAAGCGCCGCGGGCGGTGAGGTCCAGCCCCTGGCCATAACGGCCGGCGCCGGCGTTGACCTCTGCATACGCCGAGGCTGACGGGGCGCCGCCGCCGCGGGCGGGTTCGGCTTCCAGCCCGGCGCTGAACCGGGCCTCGAACAGGACCGCGTCGGCCGCCATCGCCAGGGATGTGGCCAGCGCCGCCAGCGACAAGGTCATCATTCGCATCATCATGGTCGTTCGCATCGGCTGGGTCATTGGCGTCGTCGGCATGGTCGGTAATCCTGGTTCGAGGTTCTGATTGGCTTTTTTGGGGGAGAGGCAGTTAACCGGCCGGCCCTCAGACCGCCGGCCGTTTGGCCTGGCAGCTCAGGCCAGAGTGCGTTCCAGCAGGAGGACGGAACGGGGCGGGGCCTGGATGATTTGGCCGGCAGGCACGGCCGAGCCTTCTTCCAGGTCGCGCCGGTCGTCCAGCACCCGGAAATGCCAGGCCGCGGCCGGCGGCCCGGCGTTCAAGGCGATGTCGACGGCTTCGGCGCCGCGATTGACCAGCAGCACGGCTTGGGCGCTGCCGTCCGTCGCCGCGGCGGCGTAGATGTCGCCGGCGCCGGCAACCGTGCAGGGCGCATCGCCGCCCAGGCGATACAGCGCGTCGAACGCCTTAAACGCATAGTACGTCTTGGTCACTTTCAGGCTGGGGAAACAGTACAGGCCGCAGTAGCGCCGGCTCGGCAAGGCGTCGTAGTACATGGCCAGGTCAATGGGCGAGCGCTGCATCAGACAGAAGGCGGCGGCCACGAAGGCCGCCCCGGGCATGGCCTTCATGGAATCAAACGCCTCCGGCGTGCCGTCCATGTAATTCCACTCGTTGAAGATGTTTTCGGCGCCGGCCAGGCCATATTCGCGCAGCTTCCGGTCGACGTATTCGGCGTGGATGATGATCTCGGCCGGGTCGCGGTTGTAGAGATGCCAGGAGAAGAAATCCAGCGGCGCCGCCGTGGCGGGGCTGGTGACATAACGCAGGAATTCGTCAAAATAAGTCACGAAGCTCTTGTAGAAGTCGCTGGTCTCCGGCCGGGTGACGGCATAGAATCCGCAGCCGGCGTAACCGCCGATCTTCAGTTCCGGGAATTGCTCCTTGAGAACATTCGCGGCGGTCCGGTACAACTCGAAGAACTGCTCGCGGGTGCCAGTCCACATCGGCGGGTTTTCCGGCTCGTTCCAGATTTCCCAGTATTCGATGCCATAATGGAACCCGTTGTTCCAGCCATGGTTGTAGTGCCGCACCACGCCGGCGCAGATTTTCGCCCACTTCAGCATATCCGCCGGTGGGTGGATATGATACGCTTTGATCTTCCAGTAATTCTCGATGGTCACGCCCAGCCGGTAGAAGACTTGACAGCCCGACGCGGCCAGGCCCTGAAGCAACGCGTCCGTGAACCGCGCCCCGACAGCGAGAGCCGACCCGACCCCGACAGAAAGAGAGGCATGTCATGGACGCCAGCCGAGAGGAGATTGAACGCAGGGCCTATGAAATCTGGGACGCCGAGGGGCGGCCCGCGGGCCTTCA
>JAKLHU010000043.1 GCA_022709995.1 Verrucomicrobiota bacterium
GACGACGCAGTTGCTGTCGATCGGCGCCGTGATCAGCAGGACTTCATCGGCCAGTTCGCCGTCGTTCCCCGGGACGATGGCCCAGAGATTGCGCAAGTCCCGGTTTTCCCAGCGCGACGGCTCGGCGTCGACCCGCACCGTCGTCGCCGTCTCCGCCAGCGCTCGCCGGAGCGCCGCTCCGTCCTCCGTGCCGATCAGATAGCGCGGCGCCGCGACTTCCGTGCCGAAGATCTTGGCGGCGGCCTGGGAGTGCGAGTCGTTGTTGGTGTCAATGAAGATAAAGCCAATCACCCCGAAGCGCAGGAATCGCTGCCATTCCTCGCCGCAGTCGAAGTCAAGCAGGACGATGGCGCCTTGCAGGGACTGGCCGCTCAGCCGGCCGAGGTCCGGTTCGGCGCCCCGGCCGCCGTCCCGCAGCAAGGCCCGGAACGACTTTTGCTTGAAATTGCCCGGCCGGAACAACGTCGGATGCAGCGGCATGATCGGATACGTCGCCCCGCTGTCGAGGGTGATGGCGGCTTTGCCCGGGACGAACGACGGCGCCGTGAAGACCATGTCGCCATGTTCCAGCCCGCTGGCCTGGAAGCGGGCCGCAATTCGCCTTTCGACCTCAAGGTTCCCCGGCGCCCCGGGCAGACGGCCGGCGACGCCGCCAAACAGCGCCTCCCATTCGGCGGCAACGTTGAAGTCGGCTGCCGGCGCCGCCGTCGCCGCCGGCAACAGCGGCAGGACTGCCGCCGCGAGTACGATAAGAAGGGGTTTGTGGAAAAACACGGTTCAGCGTATCCCGATGGCTATGATGTTGCGTTGCGCACACGATTTGAGAAAGTCCGCCAGGCACAGCTCCGCTTCCCGCCGGTTGCCCCGGTAACGGGACGCAAAGGCGTCGACGATTTCCAGTACCGAGCGCTCCCCGTTGATCTGCCCGATGACAAAGGCCCCGATTTCGTCCAGGCGTATCCTTTTCGTCGTTACCGGCGCCTGGAAACGCCCGAAAAAACCACGCCGCCGGGGAACCGGCACCATCGCCATCAGGTGTCCGTCCGCTTCCGGCGCAAACGTCACGCCCGGGCAGATGGCCGGAATGCTGCGCAATGCCTGCCGCCGGTCGATGGGATTCGTCTCGGGCATCGATTTTCTTCTTCCTATTATTATATTTACCGCGCGCGTCGCCCGCGCGCCGCCGTCTTTCTCTCGGCCCGGACGCCGGCGGAGGGGCCCGGGCCACGCTTCCCGCTACAGGGCATGACCGTCGATATGGCCGATTTTGATGTCGATGTTTTCGCGGCGCTCCAGCCGGTCGACCTTGCCGTCCCGTATCCATAGGATGCGGTCCGACACGTCCAGCATTTTCATGTCATGGGTGGCGGCGATGACGGTCACGCCGTCATTTTCGCGCAGCTGGCGGAGCAGGCTGATCATCTCCCGGCCGGTGTCGACGTCGAGATTGGCCGTCGGCTCGTCAGCCAGGATGATGACCGGGTCGTTGGCAATGGCCCGGGCGACGGCGACCCGCTGCTGCTGGCCGCCGGACAGCTCGTAGGGCCGGTGGAAAAGCCGCTCCCCCAGACCGACTTTGGTCAAGATTTTCGCGGCCTTGGCCCGGGCGTCGTCGGCGCTCAAACCGGCGAAAATCATCGGCAGGGTGACATTCTCCAGCGCCGTGAGGACGGGCAGGATGTTATAGGATTGAAAAATGTAGCCGATCTTGTGGCAGCGCATCCAGGCCAGTTCAAAGGAATCAAGCTGGGCCAGGTCGATTTCATCCATGAAGACCATGCCCTCGGTCGGCGAGTCAATCCCGCCAATCATGTTGAACAAGGTGCTTTTGCCCGACCCCGACGGCCCCATGATCGACAGATATTCCCCGCGGTAGATGTCCAGCGAAATCCCGTCCAAGGCCTTGGTCACGGCCTCGCCCGAGCCGTAGAAGCGCTTGACATCAAGCACCCGCACGACGATGTCCTCATATAAATTCGCGGCCTCGGTCATGGCTCACCTGGTTGTTGTGTCGCTTCCTGCCTTCTTCAGAAGAAATGCTGATCGCCATACGCACGTCTTGACAAGCTTCGGCAGGTCTTGGCAATATAATTCCCAAGTCGGCATTGGCAAGCCCGGACGACTTCCGCGACCCTTGATTTTGTTTATCGGTCAGCCATTGAGAATTGAGCGATAGAGGAGTCAACGCTTGGGCGCCTCAGGACCTGAGGCGCCACCTTCGCGCGCCAGGCCATTAGGAACGCCACTATCAATGGCTGGCCGATGACTGATTTTGTTTATCGGTCAGTGTACAACCCCGCGTTCCGCTGGGACAATTTGCAGATTGCAGGCTCCTTGGGTGGGCGGCGCCGTATGGTGTTCAGGCTCTAGCCTGCTCCCCATTCCCCGGTTATCCGGCCATGTAACATAGGAGCCATTGATACTCGTTGTTCCTGCCAGCTGCGAAGTCGAGCACTCTAACTCTGGGTAAGGCGCTTTAGTGGACAGTGGACTGTGGACTTTAGTGGACGTTAGTAGACGATGGACGATGGACTTTAGTGGACGTTAGTGGACACCGGCTCCACCCTCGCCCGCGTGGTCACCGCCGCCCTCCGAAATCTCTACCGTCGACCTACCATAAACGAGCCGAAAAGTCGCTTTATTGGCTTGCCCAACCTATAGGTAGCATCCTTTTTCCCGGTCTGGAACAGGCGGACTTGGCCGCGGGGAATGCGTCAATAAAAGTACACTATACTAAACTATACTTTAGTGCAGTGTAGTGTAGTGAAGTATTTACTTTACGGGTCGGGAAAGGGGGTGCGATATTGCCTAATAACTTCATGGATAACGTATTAACTATAAAAACGACATGCCGGGACGTCGACGTCGGGGAGAAAGGAAATGGCGAAAAATGAGGAAATAATCGGAAAATAAGGAGATTTTCGTTTGCGTTGTCCAATAAAGTGTAGTATGCTATAAATGATGCAGGGATGTGCCTGCGTTCGCGGACGACCGGGTTTGGCGTCGGGAAATGGGTTGGCCGAGCGGGTGGAGTTTGGTAGAACAGATGGGCCATGAGCTGACAACTGAAGATTTTGGCAAGCTGTTTGAGAGGCAGGCGCAGCGTCTGGGCGAGGCGCATTTTCTGGTGATGTACTGGGCGGCGCAGGGCGAGGATTTGGACTGCCGCTACAACATTACGAATTCATTTGACGACATGAAGCGTCTGGGGATTACGCGGACGAAGCAGACGGCGGTGGCGATTGTGGAGGCGCTGGCGGCCCTGTGTTTCATTGAAGTCCGTGAAGAGCGCAATCGCAAGAACATATTTATAACCACCTATGGAGCCAAGGCTTTGGAAGCGCTGGTGCTGAGCGGGCGTTTTGCCCCGCGGGCATCCGGGTATCTAGAGGAGCAGGCGAAAAAATGACAATCGGAATTGGCGGAGCAGGCAGCAAGATCGCGGCGAAGCTGGACAATGCTGCGGTACTGGTGAACGTTTCGGAAACGGAGCTGAACAAGGTGCCGGGTGGGGCGCGGCGCATTCTGGCCAGCGTGCACGCCGCCCGCGGGCAGTTCAAGGGGTCGCGCAAGAATCCCGAGATCGGGCATGACGCCTACCAGTCCATCCGGCGCGAGCTGCTGGCGATGGTGCGGGGCGACGTGGTCTTCAGTTCGACCGGCGGCGGCACCGGGAACGGCATCACGACCGGCATTCTCAACGACCTGACCAAGGCCAGCGACATCTCGACGTCGGACAAGACCAGCTTCGGCCTGATCTTGCCCTATGCGAAGCTGGAATCAAGCGAATTTGTCAGCAACACCATCGAATTTCTGACCGGTCCGCTGGCGGCCGCCATTGACAGCGGCAACACCGGCAACATCTTCCTGTTCAGCAACAAGAAGAAATTTGAGGAAAAAGAATCGGAGGAGCTCTACAATCAGCAGCTGGTCGAGTCGCTGCGGGTGTTCCTGTCGATTCCCGACAAAAATGACAAGTACCGCTTGTTGGACGGGCACATCGACCACGAGGATTTCGCGCTGTTCATGTCCAAGCCGTATTTCAATCATTTCACGTATTTCGACTATGACCCCAAGGTGCCGTTCGGCGACCAGCTGGAGGCGAACAGCAACCCGTACCTGCTGGCGCCCGAGGCCGCCATTGAAGCGCTTTTCCTTCTCGAGGTGCCGAAAGGCGGCGACCCGACGCTGTTCTATGACATCCTGCAGTATTTTGCCGGCAAGGACGTGTCGCCGATCTACAGCGTCGTCGAAAACCAGGATCGCCAGAAACCGCTGGTGACGGTGTCGCTGCTGTACTCGCGCAAACCGGCCGAGCTCGTCGACGATTTCAACCGGATCAGCGAGGGGCATGTCCAGGCCAAAGTCAAGAAATCGCTCGACCAGTGGGTTGAACTGCCGAAAATGGAAGTCAACATGGAAACAGAGGCCCGCCGCGCCGTCAAGCAGCGGGGTGACCGCGAAGATGTGCTGGCGACGCTGCGGCGGCTGGGGAAATTGTAAGGGCGGCGACGCCGGAGCAGACGCAAGGCCAGGGGGCCAGGTCGGCCGTTTTAAGAGATAAGCGCGGGCGGCGACGAGTGACTGTGCGCCCCCGTAGATCATGGATAATGGTGGCGATGATGACCGACAACAAGGGACAAGCGGGGGAGCGGGAAACGGCCAGAAACGAGGACCTGATTCTGCCCTCGCGGGAAAAACGAACGTATCTTTCGCTGGCGCCGGAAACCGCCAGGACGGAGGCGCCGGAAAGCGCACCGCCGGCGGCTGGCGCCAAGAAGGCCGCGGCCGCGACCGGGCCGGCGATTCCGGAAAGCGGGCAGCGCGTCTATATCAACCTGGGCAAATCCGAAAGCCAGGACCGCACCGGCAAGAGCGAGGATGACGACGACTCGACGGCGGCAATCGAGGCCATGGCAAAGCCACGGCTGAATGGCCATGCGTCGGAAACCGGCGGTGATCGTGACGGCGCCGGCGACCAGGCCGAAAATCAGGCGGGGCCAGACCAGAAGGCGCCCCCCGGGCTGGCTGACACGCAGGAGCTGAATGCCGCGCCCCGCAAAGTCGCGGGGCCGTCCCATAACGCCATCCGGGACCAGGTCGTCCGCGGGAAATATCGGCTGGAACAGATGATTGCGCGCGGCGCCGAAAGCGTACTGTACCGGGCCAGCAGCAACGGCCACCAGATCTGCGTCAAGGCCGTCCGCAATTCCATCAACAAGTGGTTTGGCGACGCCGCCACCAGGAACCAGGAAGAACGGCTGGAAAAAGTCACCTATCGCACCAAGCTGCGGCATATTCAAAATGAATTTGGCGTATCGGAACTGCTGTACTCCGAGTCGGACACGCCGACCGTGCATATCTATGCTCTCCGGCGCATCACGCGGCTGGGCCTGGAATTGGGCTACGACCTGGTCATGGAATACCTGACCGGCCATGACCTCGGCGACAAGATCCTGACCAGGACTCTGACCCTGACCGATAAGGTCAATGTATTCTACCGCGCCATCCAGGCCGTGGCCTTCATGCACCGGAAGAAGCTGATTCACCTCGACATCAAGCCATCGAACTTCATGCTGGTCCGCGACCAGGTCAAGCTCATCGACTTCGGCGTGTCGGTCTGCAGTGGCCACCGGCCGCGCGCCATCACCGGCACCTCGGGCTATCTGTCGCCGGAACAAATCTGCAAGGACACCCTGGACGAGGGGACCGACATCTTCGCCCTCGGCGTTGCCTTCGCCGTGTTCTTCGGCGGCAAGAGCCTAAACCAGCCGCAGGAAGTGCTTTTGCGGCGGCAGACGCGCCTGGACGCGCAGTATCATCTTGGCCACGACGCGCAGCCGGTGGTCAATGAGGCCCCGGACCTGAACAGCGTGCCGCCGATTTTTGAGGTGCTGCGGGCCTGCACTGTCCCCCGCCGCGACCTGCGCGTCAGCAAATGCGACATTCTGCTCAATCTCCTGCGCCAGAAAGCCGAACAGGCCGGCATCAAGCTGATCGACTAGACCCCGCCGGCGCGGCGCTGGAGACCGCCCTGGCCGGGTGGCCTCCCTCCGTTCCGGCCGGTCGGGAAAACCGTTTTCATGGCATGGCTCGCGGTTGCTCCATGAGTTTGCCGTCGGGCCGCGTTTCAGGAAATCACCATGCCGAAGCCATCGTCAACACGTCGGGTGAAATGCCCGCATTGCGGAAAAGCCGTTGCGGTCAAGACCGTGTCGTCTCTGCGGCCGGGCGATGAACATCTGGCGGCGCTGATGGCCGGCACCCTGAACCGCGCGACCTGCCCGGGATGCAAGGTCGAATTCCTGGTCGAAACGCCGTTGGTGTATCTCGACGGCCAGACCTCTTTCATCGTCTATCTGCTGGAACCGCCGGAAGATGGCAACACCGAAGCGCAGGAGCGCGAAGTGGATTGCATGGCCACCGAGGTGTTCAGCCGCGAAAACCTCGAGCGGCCGCTGGTGCGCCTGACGTTCACCTACCCGGATTTCATTGAAAAAATCAAGCTGCATGCGCTCGGCTATGACGACCGCCTCATCGAATACGCGAAATACCAGCTGTTCAAGAATATCGGCGAGGACCAGCTGTCAAAATTCCAGCACAAGCTCCTGCTCGATTTTTCCAACCGCGACGAGGACAAACTCGTCTTTCTGGTCTATGACCGGGAAACCAACAAGCCGCTGTCAGTCGTCCATGTGCCGATGGAGGATTTTCGGACCCTGGAACAGGAGTTTGCCGAAAACCAGGCGATGCTGGAGGAATTGGATGCCGTGTTTCCGACGTGTCACGTCTCGGTCGACCGCTTGATGTGAGCCGGCCGGCCGGCCGGCCGACTGGGTTTTGGGGGAGAAGACAAGATGGGCAAAGGCAAAAAAAACCATTCCGCGGCGGTGAATGACTCCGCCGCGGCCGGAACAGACAACTGGGTCTCGCCCTTTCGCGACCTGAAAATTACGGTTTCGCCGCCTCCTCCGCCTCCTCCGCCCCCGCCGCCGCCAGTGCCGACGCCGGAAGAACTCCGCAAGCAGAAATTAAGCCGGGCCGACCTGGAGCTTCTCAAGGCGTTTGGCGGCGAGGAGGCGACTTCGGCCGTCACGGCAGGCGTGACGTCGCCGACCCGAACCGCTTCATCCGCCCCGAAAGGCCCGGCGTTGACCTTGGCCGTGGAAAGAAAAGGCCGCGGCGGAAAAACGGTGACCATCGTGCGTGGACTGCAGGGACTCGACACTGCCGCCCTGATGGCCATTGGCGCCGAAATCAAAACGGCTCTCGGCATCGGCGCCCGCTTCGCGGATACCGTCCTGGAACTGCAGGGCGACCAGCGCCAACGCGCCGCCGCCTGGTTTGAAAACAGAAAGTTCAGCTGCCGCATCCTGCCGTAAAGCCCAACGGCAGATTCCGGCGCCGCCGCCAACACCCGTGGACTTGGGCTGATTAGTAGGCGCCGCCGGCCCGGCGGCGCTCGAGCGTCCCGTCCTCCCACGCTTCGTTCGACGACGCGGCCATTTCCTCTGCCCCGAAAATCGCCGTTGGTGAGTAGGCGCCACCGGCTGGGCTTTTTGGACGCGTCTTAGACCGGCATGCCGGCCGGTGGCGGTGGCTGGCGGAAGGGGTCTTTCGGCAGCAGTCCCCAATCGGCGATGGTGCGGCGCAGCCGTTCGCCGACGGCGGTGAAGCTTTTGACCGCCTGGCCCAAGGCGACGGGGTTCAGGGTGTCGAAGTCATACTGCCGGGCCAGGACGACGGTGTCGTGCTCGGTGTCCAGGCCGATCGTCGCGCCGTCGGTGTCGGCAAACCGGCAATTGGCGGCCATCAGGTCGGTCAGCAGTTCCAGGGCGCCTTGGGTGGGCATGGGGCCAAGAACGCTGGACAGCAGGACGCTCGGCGGCTCCCCAGTCAGTTCCATGGTCAGGCAAAGGTGGCCTGGCAGGCGGGCCTGTAACTGGCCGTTTTCCGGCTGATAATCCAGAATAATCCCCGCTTGCTGGCCCCATTGTGCCAGGAGTCGATCCAGGTCATTCATAGTCTGCTTCCTTCTGGTCTGTCTGGCATTGAGGAGTCCGCCGGGAAAGTCCCGCCCGGTGCGGAACCGCATGGGGAAAAATGGCTGTCAAGGGCTGAGAAAAAGCAAGAAGAATTTAGCACGGGATTGGATTAAAGTAAATACGCGGTTAATTTAAAGAGGCGAAAATCACCACGGCACGTGGACAGAGTCCCGGCTGGAGCGGGCATGTTGTCGTCCTAGCGCCGTCGGCCAGCGATGACCAGGAGAACACAGGATGGAAATCACGACTGCAGCAGGCTATCAGGTGGCGCATATCCCCGAACGCCTGGATACCTTGAACGCCGCCACCGTGGAGCAGGAACTGAATACCCTCCTGGAGAACGGCACGAAACAGCTGGCCTGCGACTTCTCGGCCACCCGCTATGTGGCGAGCGCCGGGCTGCGCGTCATGCTGATCATGTACAAGAAGTTGAAAGCCGCCCAAGGCAGCCTCGTCCTGCTGAAGCTCAACAAGGAAGTCTTCGACGTGTTCAAGCTGTCCGGGTTTGCCCGCTTGATGGATATCCGGGAATCATTGTGACTTCAAGGGGGGAGTGCTTGGCGTGAAGATCGTGCTGGCGCCTGATTCCTTCAAGGGGACATTGAGCAGCGCCGATGTCGGCCGAATTCTCAAGGAGGCCTTTGAACGCAGCCTGCCCGAGGCGGACGTCGTCTGTCTGCCAATGGCCGATGGCGGCGAAGGCACCTTGGCGGCGCTCGTCGCCGCCACCGGCGCCGAAGTGCGCGCGGTTCCCGTCCTCGACCCTCTTGGCCGGGAAATCCAGGCCGCCTTCGCTTTGCTGCCGCAAAATCGCGGGGCGTTCATAGAAATGGCCGCCGCCAGCGGCTTGGAAAGGCTGCGCGACGAGGAGCGCAATCCGATGCTGGCCAGTACCTATGGCACCGGCCAGCTTGTCCGCGCGGCCCTGGATGCGGGGGCGACGGCGCTGACCATTGGCATTGGCGGCAGCGCGACCGTTGACGGCGGCGCCGGCTTCGCCCGGGCCCTGGGCTGCCGGCTGCTTGATGCCGCCGGCCAGGAATTGCCGCCCGGCGGCGGTAGTTTGCACCGGCTGGCAAGGCTGGTGGCGTCGTCATGCGATCCGCGGTTGCGAACCGCGAAAATACGAGTCGCCTGCGACGTAACCAACCCCTTGCTGGGCCCAAGCGGCGCGGCCACGGTCTTCGGCCCCCAGAAGGGCGCTTCGCCGGAGGACGTCGGCCACCTGGAGGACGGCCTCCGGCACTGGGCCCAAGCCGTGATTGAAGCCGGCCTGGCCAGAGACAGCGACCACCCCGGCGATGGCGCGGCCGGCGGGCTTGGCTTCGCGCTCCAGGCCTTCGCCGGCGCCGAGATGGTCTCGGGAGCTTATTTGATTGCGGAAGTCGCCGGCCTCAAACAGGCCATTGCCACGGCCGACCTGGTGGTGACCGGCGAAGGCCAGACCGATTTTCAGACCTTGTTTGGCAAACTGCCCGTCGTGGTGGCCAAATTGTCCGCGGCGGCGGGAGTGCCCTGCGTGTTGATTTCCGGCGCCATTGCCGGCGACCAGGCGCCTTTGCGCGAG
>JAKLHU010000430.1 GCA_022709995.1 Verrucomicrobiota bacterium
CTTCGATCTGGAACCGATCATCAAAAAGGCGCTCGACGCCCAAAAGGCCGAAATCGCCAGCCGCCTGAAAATCAAAAAGGCCGACATCGCCCGCGCCAAAACGCCCCCCCCGGCCATCGACGGCAAGCTCGATGACGAGTTCTGGAAAACGGCCACCGCCCTGGCCCCCTTCGGACCGCTGGCCGACACCGACAAGAAGCTGACCGCCGAAACCACCGCCAAAGTCTCCTATGACGACAAGGCCCTCTACATCGCCATGCGCTGCCAGGAACCCGATCTGAAAAAAATGGTCGTGAGCGGCGCCCAACATGACGACGCCGGCATCTGGATGGGCGACGACGTCGAATTCTTCTTTGGCGCCGGCGACAAGACCCTGCCCTTCACGCATTTCATGGTCAATCCGGCCGGCGTGGCCTGGGATGCCCTGCATACGCCGGAAACCGACGTCACCTACAGCCCGGCCTGGCAGCGCGCCGTCGTCCAGGGCGACGGGGAATGGACCGTCGAAGCGGCCTTCCCGTGGGAAGCGCTCAAAATGAAGGCGCCGGCCGCCGGCACGGTGCTCCGGGTCAACTTGTGCCGCCAGCGCTCCGGCGCCCATGAACTCGCCGCCTGGACACCCATGGCCGGCGGCTTCCTCGAACACGATCTTTTCGGTCATTGGACTTTCCGCTGACCTTTTATCACCACCATCAAGCACAGCCAAGGAAAAACTCGATGAGCAAGAAAGTCAAAATCGGTATCATCGGCGCCGGCACGATTGGGTCGGTCCATGCCGACGCGTATGCCAAAGTCGCCGACGCGGAAGTCGTCGCCCTCTGCGACATTCTGGCGGACCGCCTGAAGGAAAAAGCCGCCCGCCATCACATCGCCAAGACGTACGCCACCCACCAGGAGCTGCTGGCCGATGCCGGCATCGACGCCGTCAGCGTCTGCGTCCCCAACTGCTCGCATGCGCCGATCGCGATTGACGCGTTCAAGGCCGGCAAACACGTCCTGCTGGAGAAGCCCATGGCCCTGAATGCCAAACTCGGCCGCGACATCTGCAAGGCCCGCGACGCCGCCGGCAAAATCCTGCAGATGGGCATGGTCCGGCGCCAGTCGCCGGAAGCGGAAGTCATCCAGCAGGCCATTGCCAAAGGCCGTCTCGGAACCATCTATCAGATCAACATCAAACAGATCCGCCGGCGCGGCATTCCCGGCCTCGGCGGCTGGTTCACCACCAAGGCCCAGTCCGGTGGCGGCGCCCTCATCGACATCGCCGTCCACTCCCTCGACCTGGCCATGTGGACGACCGGGCTCTGGAACCCCACCCGCGTCAGCGCCAAGACGTATTCCAAGTTCGGCTCGCCCATGCGCGACTACCACTATGTCAGCATGTGGGCCGGCCCGCCGAAATACAACGGCAAATTCGATGTCGACGACTATGTCGCCGGCATGGTGCGTTTCGGCAAGCAGGCCACCATGTCCTTTGAAGTGGCCTGGGCCTGCAACGCCGAACCCGAAAACTACATCGAAATCCTCGGCGACAAGGGCGGCATCAAGCTCGGCGCCGGCGAACCCGTCCTGATGACCGAGATGGACGACTACCAGGCCGATGTCAAGCTGATCTATGACACCAAGCGCGACTCGTTCGCCGCCGAAATGGCCAAGTTCGTCGCCGCCGTCCAGGGCAAGGGCGAAGTCCCCGCCACCGGCGAACAGGGCGTCATCGTCATGAGCCTGCTCGACGCCATCTACAAATCCAGCGAAAAAGACCAGGAAGTCGCCATCGGAGTGTAATGCTCCGACCAACCGGGGCGGTTCAACAACCGCCCCTTTTGCCAGCCAATTTCAAACCACCGATGGACACCGATGCGTATAGATGAATAAGCATCGTTGTTCATCGGTGTTTTATTATGGTCAGTAGTCGATGATGGTGAAGGCGACGGCGGCTTTGGCGCCGCCGGGATCCTGGCCGTCGGCATTGCGGGCATAAACCCGGAAACCGTTGATGACCTTGCTGTCGTCATGGCCGTCACGAGCCTTGAGCTGGCCTTGTTCACACTGGAAAGGCAAGCCGTTGACCGCATCCAGGGGCTCTTCCGGAAGAAAGGCCAGTGATTCCGGCCAGCGGCCCTGCTGCCGCCGGAAAGCCGCCGCCGCCACCCCGATGGCGACGGCCTGCCGCTGGTCCTCGATCTCGCCATGCTTGAGATGGATGCGCGACAGCGCCGGCATAAGCATGGCGAAAAAGAGGCGCGGCGGACCACCAAGGCGCACCCGCGAAGTCCGGTCCAAGGCGACCAGATCGGCGCGTTCCTTGGCCGTCAGCCCTTGCGCATCCAGAAAATAACGCAGGTTCTTGAACCAGTCCAGGGCAAAGCGATAATCGCGCCGTACCATGATCTCAAAGGCCGAACGCGGGAACAACGGTTCCAGCATTCGACCTAGCAGAAAAGCGTTTTCAGCGTCGGCGCCAACTGCCTCCTTCTGGCCGTCATCGCCTTCCAGCATATGCTCGATGGTATGCTGGAAGGAAGCGGCCTCGTCGCCGAACGCGAGGGCGAGGGCGCGGCCCCAATCCGGCTTTCGCGCCAGGAGTAGGCGCCAGTCGTCATCGGTCAGCTCGGCATAGGCCTTGGCCGGTGCGCCGGCCAAGGCGGACAACGCCATGAGCGGCAGGAACATCTCGGCCGAACGCGTCGCCGCGGCGGTGACGCGAAAGCGGCCGGCCGAACGCAGGCCGGCCAGCAGCGCCGGCGTATGCGCCAGCGCCGCCGGGCCATCGACAATCAGCAGTATCCGACCGGTCAGCATG
>JAKLHU010000431.1 GCA_022709995.1 Verrucomicrobiota bacterium
GAACCCGACGACCCTTTGCCTTACCAAGGCATGGTCTTATTTATGCAAGATGGAAAAGTAGGCTGCACATACCCCTGACCCATGAAACACCGAAACCTTAAAACCGGATTCCTCGTCCTCCTGGCCCTGGCCATGTGGCCCCTGGCCCAAAAATACTGGGATGGTTTCGGCATCCCGGAACAGGTCCGCCATGACACCGGCCACGGCTTCGTCGGCGCCTGCCTGAAAATCTACCAGGAAGGCCACGCCGGCCGCCCCGGCATCAACCAGAACCAGCTCAGCTGGGCCAATCTCTACACCCGCACCAGCCTGTTCCGGCTCGGACGCATGCAGTACATCCTCGAACCGCTCCGCAAAGCCGTCCGCGTCTTCCGGCATCGACAGACCCGCCAGGTCATCGCCTTTCCCGACGCCGGATTGACCTTCACCCCCGACGGCTACCGCTATTCCGACCCGGCCGACTATGCCGGACAGGACGCCTGGACGTCGGTCCAGGAAGTGAATGACCGCACCATCCGCGGCAATCCCTTCTCGCCGCGCGGCTTCGCCGCCCGAGCCGTGCTCGAGCTGCCGGCGTCGGACTGGGAGCTGGTGCTCAAGGACGGCGACGAATGCCTCTCCATGCACATCCCCCGGGGCGGCGGCATGACCCCGGAAAAATGCCTGGAGTCATTCCTGCTCGCCCGCGATTTCTATGCGCAATACTTCCCGAGCCGGCCGGCCAAGGCGATTGTCTGCTCGTCCTGGATTTTCAACAACCAGCTGCAGGACATTCTGCCGCCGTCGGCCAATCTGGTCCAACTGCAGCGGGAAGTGTACTTGTTTCCCTCCGCCAGCAGCCGGCATGACGGCCTGTGGTTCATCTATCTTCACAACGGCCCGTTCGAGTTGGACAAGGTCCCGCGCCAGACCTCGCTCCAGCGCAGCGTCGCCGAGTACCTGGACCAGGGCCACCGCTGGCGGGCCGGACACATGTTCCTCCTCCTGGACGACCTCGACCACTTCGGCCGGCAGACCTACCGGCGCACCGAAGCCGTCTGCACCCGCGACCTGAAACCGTGAGCCGCCTGAGCGGCTTGCCCCGGCCGCGACGAGGCCGCCTTCCCATGCCCGGGCCGCTTCTGCCGCAAAGAGCAAGACGCACCGCTCCTGGTCGCGGTCGGCGACCGCGACCAGCTTCGGGCGCGACGCTTCTTTTCTGGCGCGAGGTAGTGTCCGGAATAGACGAAGATAGATCATCCGCCCGGGCCGCTTCCATTTAGTACGCCAGCGGCTCGGTCTGCAGATAGCCGTCGACCGGCGGCAGCTCGACCAGCACCCGCCGGCAGCCGTCGCTGTCGTTCAGCCAAATCGTCAGCGGCGAGGGGCCGTCATTCTGGCCGGACAGCTCGCAGACCACCCGGTTGTCCGCATCGACCGCGGCGGACACCAGGGTCGTGCGGAACAGGCGCTGGCAGATGACGCTCGCCTCCTCGCGGCTGGCCGGGATGGCATCCCAGCTCCGGCCGGTCGTTCCCACGATGGCGGCGACGATCGCGTCCCAGTCCTCCGGGCTGATCGCGTCGATGCGCTCCTCGTGGGTCATGATCAGCCCCCAGGCCAGCATGTCCAGCGAAGTCTGTACATTGAAGCAGCCGCGCGCGATGGCCGCTTCCCGGTTGACCTGGGCCGACTCCCCCAAAAACGGCACGTGGCCATTCAAAATGTCGGGATGCGTCGGCGCGTACTCGTAAGATGGATATGCCACCGACGCGAAAAACAGCTCCGGATGGCCCGGCGCGTGGTCGATCACCGTGCCGCTGCGGCCGTTGTTCCCCCGCAATCCATAGGGCCGCGGCCGCCACAACGGCTGATTGGCATACAGCTGCCCTGGTATGTTGTTGTTGCACAACAGACTGGCGCCTCGCTCCAGATAATAAGGTATGGACGGATACGACACTTCGCCATAGTGGGCGTTGATGATCCGGCTGTGACGGATGCCCGCCGCGGCAAATGCGTCGTCCATGCGCCGGACATTGCGTCGTAACGCCTCCGGCGGCAGATTCAGCCCCGTCTCATGGTCGAGACCCAGGCCTTCGAACAACGTCGCCTTGCCGCCATCGGACAAGTCCGGCTTGTCGGCCAGAAAGGCGTAGGGACGATAATTCGGACGCGCCTTGTAGAAGTCGTCGCGGAAAGCGTGCATGGAAAAATCAGCGCCCTTTTTCTGAAAGAGGCGGGTCGCGCCGGCCCAGTCGGAGGGGCCCAACTCGTCGATGAACAGCCCCAGGTTCGGTGATATGCCGTGCCGGTTGAAGGCCTCGACATAGCCGAAAGCGCTGTAGGCGCCGTTGCAGTCGTCCACCCGCGCCGTCAGATACGGCGGCATGGTGCGGGTCGGCAGCGGCTTTGCCGCCGCCCAGACGATCGCCCGCCAAAGCAGCCCGTCATAGCCGCGGCCATGGCCAAACACATCCTCGCGGTAGACTTGGATGCCGCAGCCGAAAAACACCTGCCGGCCGCCGCCCGCCGCGCGGACGGCGACCGTCGCCCGGCCATTGGCGGCCACCACCGCTTGCCAGCCGGCGTCGGTTGTACACGCGCAGACGACGGCCTGCCGGAGGCACCAGGCGCCGCCGGGAACATGCCCGGCGCTGAGATAATGGCCCGGCGCGGAGACCTGCAAATCCTGGCAGCGCCAGCGCCCCGCTATCTTCGGCGCCAACGCCTGCAGCGCCGCGGGCCACTCTTCCACCCGCCGGTCCAGCGACAAAAAGCCGGCGCCGGCCTGCACGGCGGCGACCACTTGCCGCGCTCG
>JAKLHU010000432.1 GCA_022709995.1 Verrucomicrobiota bacterium
CGTGAAATCCTTGAGATAGTACGTCAGCAGGATGGCGCTCCTCACGCCCGCGGCCCGGATGGCGCCCAGCTCTTCGTCGCCGATCTCCGGCTGCACGGAGTTGTACACGATGCGATCCGTGATGCCGCGTTCCGCGGCGCAGCGCAGGCCGAACAGCGCCGGGAGGTAGGAAATGGTGCCCAGAGGTCGCCGGCTGCCAGGTTCCTCGGCCGCGCCGCCCAAGTGCTCTCCCGCCGTTCCGCGCACCGGCTGTTCCGGCGAAAAGACCACCTTGATTCCCCGCGTCACGCCAGCCCGGCGCAGATTCTTGCGCAGCAACCGCGCCAGCGGACAGCCATGACTGTCCGCCAGATCCGCCACCTGGATGGCATCCGCCGCCAGCTTGTTGGCGGCGCCCATGCTCGACAGCACCGGTACGCCGCGCCGCCAGCACTCCAGCAACAAAGCAATCTTGGCCGGACGGTCGTCAATGGCATCAACGACATAATCCCAAGCCGGCGTTCGGTTGACCAAGTCGGAACAGTTGGCAACCGTCACCCGCCCGCAGCTGCACAAGATCTCGGCGCGGGGCGAAATGTCGCGCAGACGCTCCCCCAGCACGTCGACCTTGCTGGCGCCGATGGTGCTGTGCAACGCTTCCAGTTGGCGGTTGATGTTGCTCGCCCGCACGACATCGTCATCAACCAGCAACACATGGCCGACGCCACCCCGGACCAGCGCTTCGGCCGCCCAGGAACCGACCCCGCCCACCCCGAATACCACTACCCGCGACGACCACAGCCGCCGAAAACCGGCTTCGCCCACCAGCAGACGCAGGCGGGCAAAACCGTCGCCAGCCAGGCTCGACGCCGTGTCGCTCACGCCTGCTCCAACCTCAGGGTGACCGTCGTCTGGTCGCACACCGCCGAAGGACCAAAATACTGGATCGGGCCGGGATAGACATACTCCGTGCCGACACCCCAGGCCTGCCGGTGCTCGGCAAACGCCTGGAACGGCTTGCCGCTCAATTCGACCAGGGCCTTCTTGATCACCGGAACGTCCTTGCCATGCCGGTGCTCCATGTTCATCATCATTGTCAACGGAATGCCGCCGGCCTCCCATTCCGCCGCCGGACACGACAGATACCGCACCGACGCCATGAAACCGGTCTTGCCGGCGCCTATCAGGGCCGCCGCCGTGTAACCCAGGCTGTAACAGTAGTCCGCATCAAAATTCGACGGCGCGGCGCAACGGCCCTCGTAGCCGAAAAAATGCGTCTGCGCACTGAACTCCACCGGCTTTTCCTTCCCGCTCTCGTTTTGGGCTTTCTTGTTGTTTTCAGCCCGGATTCCATTGATGCCGGCCAGGCGTTCTTCAATCAGCATCGCCAGCATCTTCTCCGTTTCAATGCGCGACACCTGGACGTTGCCGTGCGGGTCGCGGTCGGCCAACAGCTGCTTCCGAATCATCAGCGGCATCGACTCAAACGCCTTCAAGGAAGCCTGGCTCAGGCGCTTGACGACATACTCCATCTTGCCGTCCGAAGTCAAACCATCAAAAGTCTCCTTGTCCTTGCCGATGAAATCATTCAACTCGGCGATCAGAACCTTCGACTCGGGGATGAATTCAATCAGCCCTTCCGGAATCAGCACGACGCCGTATTTCATCTTGCGGTCGGCGCGCGACACCACCAGCGCCGTCATCTCGTCGACAATCTGGTCCAAAGACATCCCTTTCTTCTCGACCTCTTCCGAAATCAGGCAGATGTTCGGATGCGTCTGCAACGCGCATTCCAAGGCGATGTGCGACGCCGACCGGCCCATGAGCTTGATGAAATGCCAGTATTTGCGGGCCGAGTTGGCGTCTCGCATGATGTTGCCAATCAACTCGGAGTACACCTTGGTCGCCGTGTCAAAGCCGAACGACACCTCGATCCAGGCATTTTTCAAATCGCCGTCAATCGTCTTCGGGCAGCCGATGACCTGCACGCCGGTCTGGTGGCTCAGCATGTACTGGGCCAGGGCGCAGGCGTTCGTGTTCGAGTCGTCGCCGCCGATGATGACAATCGCCTTGATGCCATGCTGGGCGCAGTTGCGCGCCACCTGGGCGAACTGCTCGTCCTTCTCCAGCTTCGTCCGGCCCGAGCAGATCATGTCAAAGCCGCCAGTGTTGCGGTACTGATCCACCAGACCCTCGTTGAGCATAATGTACTTGTTGTCAATCAGGCCGCTCGGACCACCCAGAAAGCCGAACAGCTCGCTGTCCGGATTGAGGGCCTTCAAGCCGTCAAACAGCCCCGCAATCACATTGTGACCGCCAGGCGCCTGGCCGCCGGACAAAATGACGCCGGCCTTGATCGGCGGACAGTCAAAGACCGAGCGGCGGACAAACGTCACCGCCGGCAACCCGTAAGTGTCGGGAAACAACGCCTTGATCTGTTTCTGGTCAGACACCGAACACGTCTCTTCCCCGGAACGCGCCGCCGCAAAAGGGCCGCATTCCAGAAAAACAGGCGGGAGCTTCGGCTGATAGTCGTAACGAGCTTGCTGAAGAGGGGAAATCTGATTCATAATGACAATCTTCTCCTTGCCGAAAAGTAATGTTGCCTGGCACGGACGCCGTGGCCAACCCGGCCCAGCGGTTCCGACGGAGTCCCGCCCCGTTTGCGACACAGCCAAATAAAATAAACCACGAGAATCATTTTACAATCCGCGTTGACTTCCTGATTTTCGGGGTTACCGTAATCGGTCACCCATTGATAATGGCGGTCCTAGTGGACAGGCGCGCCAAGTAGGCGCCTCAGGCCCTGAGGCGC
>JAKLHU010000433.1 GCA_022709995.1 Verrucomicrobiota bacterium
TCTTCTTTGCGGGGCCGGTCGACTACCAGCGCCAGGACTTGTCCCGGCTGCGCGGCCAGGCGGTCGTCCATCTCGGCTGCCACATCGAATCACGCTCGGACTACCGCCGCCTGATGGAAGCCGACCCGGCCTTTCTGCTGTTTGTCGACATCCGCCACCCCGGGGTGATTCCGCTGGCCGACGGCATGTTTCCGGCCTACACCCGCGCCATCGGCGCCAAGCCGACCATGAACGTGGCCTACATGGACGCCTGGCGCTGGCGGCAGGAGGGGGCCACGCGGGCCCGCCTCCGGGTGGATGGCGGCATGCGGCCGGGCCGGGCCGCCAATGTCATCGCCGAACTGCCCGGGACCGACCCCGGCGCCGGCGTCATCTATGTCGGCGCCCATCACGACACCCAGGCCGGCACTCCCGGCGCCGATGACAATGGCAGCGGCACCGTCATCCTGCTGGAGACGGCGCGCCTGCTGGCGCCGCGGCCGCGCCGCCGGACCATCCGCCTGATCGCCTTCGGCGCCGAAGAGCAGCTCTCGGTCGGCAGCGCCTCGTATGTCCGGCGCCACCGGGCCGAGGTCGAGCGCGACGCCTGCTTCATGCTCAATTTTGACAGCGGCGGCGCCGCTCTCGGCTGGTATGAAGCCAACGGCAACGGCCCGGCCGCCATGTTCGAGCTGATGCGCACGGCCTTCCGGCAGTGCGACCGCGAAGTCAAGGTCACGGAAGACCTTGTCCCCTACACGGACCAGTTTCCGTTCCTGGTCTGCGGCGTTCCCGGCCTGTGGGTTTCCCGCCGCTGCTGCACGGCGGGCCGGTTCTGGCACCACCGCCGCGATGACGACCTCCGCCACCTGGACCCGGCCGAAATCGCCCTGCAGGCCGAGCTCGCGGCCGGCGTCCTCGACGGCCTGGCCACCGCGCCGGAGATGCCGTTCAACCGGACGCTGCCCGCCGCCCAGCAGACCACCGCCCTCGCTATGTGGAACGACCTCTATGGCGGATTCACGCCTTGACGCGCCTTTGCCCGGGGCCGCGGGCCCCAGCCCGCTAATGCCGTCCCGCCACGTTGAACTACAGGTGTCATCGCCATGCCCTACGCTTCCCAATTGACCGCTGAACAACGCCGGAAAGCCCGGCTTGATGCGTATGCCTCGACCTGGTGCGGATGCATCTCGGAGGTTTTGCTGGACAGCAACGCCATCATCATCCTCTACATCTCCCTGCTGGGCGGCGGCGACTCCTTCTCGCTGTTTTCGACCAGTCTGACCAGCATTGCCTATGTCCTGCTGATGCTCACGATGGCGTTCGTCGTCGACCGCGTCGGCCTGAAGCGTTCGACCGCAATCGCCTGCTGGACCGGCATGACGGCCTTTCTGATCATGGCCCTGGCGCCGCTGGCCGGCGCGTCGGCGCCGTACGTCGTCATCGGCGGCTGCTTCCTATACTGCGCGTCGCGGCCGCTGACGGCGACGGCATGGTATCCGCTGCTGGACAACTTCCTGCTACCCGGCGAACGCGGCGACTTCTTCGGCACCATGCGCTCGTCGTACATGCTCCTCAACACCGTGCTGATTTTCAGCCTGGGGGCGGTCATGGGCCGGAATCCGCCGCTATGGCTGATCCAAATCGTTCTCGCGCTGGCCGGAGTGGCGCTTCTGGGCCGCAAACACTTCATCGACCGCTTTCCGATTGAGTTCGAGCGGCCGCCGACGCGGCACAACCTCCGGCAGGCATTAGGCATTTCAATCCGCAATTCGCCGCTGGCCGGTTTTTCGATCTACTGCTGTTTCCTGTATCTGGCGCTCAGCTCGGCGATCCCGCTGAGTCTGATCTACTTGAAAAGCGTGCTCCAAGTCGGCGGCAACACGCTGGTGATGGTCTCCGCGGCCGGTCTGGGCGGCACCATCCTTGGGTATTCCTGCGCCGGGCGGCTGTTGAAATGGCTCGGCACCAAGACCGTCATCGTCGTCACCCACATCGGCTTCATCGTCGTGTCGTTCGGCTTTTTCCTGGCCGGCCCGGAGAGGGCTTATGCCGTTCCGCTGATCATGGCCATCACCCTGTTCAACGGCTTCATGAGCGGCTGTTTCCTGGTCATGCATTCCACGGAGATGATGGCCCTGGCCCGACCCGGCAACAAGACCATGGCCGTGGCCTTCTGCAGCACCCTCAGCAACCTCGGCACCGCGGTCAGCCGCGTCGGCGCCACCCTCATCCTCGCCAGCGGCATGCTCGCCCCGTCCTGGACGCTGGGCAAAACCACCATCACCCTGCACCAGACCATGTTCCTGGCCTTAGCCATCATGGGGACGTTCTTCCTCAGCCTCCTGGTCCTCGTCCCCGCCCTGGTCCCGCAACACGACGACTACTATGTCCCAAATTAGCGGCCCGCCGCAAATCACCGACGACGACACCCCGGAAAGACGTCCCGATGCGACCGGCCATGGCTCACCGCCACGCCCCCATCGACAACGACGACACGACATGCACAAAAATTCCAGCTTGAACTTCACTCCCCTCGTCCTGCTGCTGCCGCTGGCCCTGCTGCTGGCGGCCAGCTGCCGGACCCGGCCGCCGGCGGCGGCGGCACTGCCGCCCGCCGCAACAGCGCGGCAGACGCCCGCCGGCTCCCCGGCCGTTGCCGGCTCCCCGGCCGTTGCCGGCTCGGCGGCCGTTGCCGGCTCCCCAGCCGTTGCCGGCTCGGCGGCTCCGGTCCCGGCTTTCGGCCCGCGCCGTCCGGTCGCGTCCGAGCGTCCGGCGCGGT
>JAKLHU010000434.1 GCA_022709995.1 Verrucomicrobiota bacterium
AACAGCGGCGCGCTGGCCCGTTGCAAATTCAACTCGAAAGCCAGATTGGCCTGAAAATCATCCTTGATTTTCCGAATCGCCTTCTGGGTTGCCAATTCATTCAACTTCGATTTGTAACCACGGGGGATCAGCAAAGACGACATGAACACTCCTTCGGCTGGCAACGGCCATGATGAAGACTCATCCTGGCCAAAATCACCAGGTTGATTGATTACAGTGACTAACAAAACAAATAAAATAAATCAGCCGGCCATGAAAACAAGCGTCGACACGACAATGGCGCGATTTTTCCGTAATCCCGCAGCCTGGTGGTGATCGAAAGCTATCGGTGATTGTCCTGTTGCATGGCAAGAAGGCATTGGGTGGTTCTTGACTTTATATTCACAAATGGCGATGTCGGCGTCATCAGCGGACGAATCTTTCGACGGTGGCATCGAGATGGGCGCCAGAATCGCCATCAGCCCGCGTGGGTGGCATTTCTACCCAAGCAGGAGGCGTTTCTTTTTCCGCAATCGCTCATTCAAGTGGCGTCAACGTCGAGCCAGATGACCTCAGAAATGGCGTCTTGCCAACATGGGACTACAGAAAATCAGCCATGACGGCCGCCTTGCTGGTATCAATCGCCGGCAAAGACAGTATAGTAGTGGATTGACTACGTCGGTTCTCCGAAATACTGTAAAAGGCATAACGGCCGGACCAATCCGGCCAGACCAAGGACGACACCATGCCAGAGCTGAAAATCGGCTGGGCGCGCCGAAACATCTCCACCACGCAGCCCGTGAACATACCCGGACAGTTTCATATTCGTGTTTCGGAGGGGGTTCTCGATCCGTTGACGCTGACGGCCCTCGTGCTTGACGACGGTGAGCGAGCCTTGATCATGGTCTCGGTTGACACGGTTCTCATGCTGTCGGCCACCATCAAGCTCATCCGGGCCAAGATTGCGGTTCTTTGCCCTGAACTTGACGCGGCGCACATCATTTTCAATGCCACCCATACCCATGCCGCCGCCGCCAATTACGACGGCATGGCCAAAGCGGCGCTCGCCTTTCCGGTTGATCCGTCGATAACGATCGAACCGGTTGAAGTCTATCGCGAATTTTTAGCCGTCTCCGCGGCTTCGGCGGTGGCGGAAGCCTGGAACCGGCGCACCCCCGGCGGCTACGCTTACGGCTATGGCTATGCCGTTGTCGGCCACAGCCGGAAAACCTGGTATGTCGATGATTTGTCCCTGCGGCCGGACATGACGGGCCGGCCAGGCGTCTGCGTCAATGGCCATGCCCGCATGTATGGTCAGACCAATGACCCGATGTTCAGCCATTACGAGGCTGGCGCTGATCATTTTGTCAATCTGCTCTTCACTTTTGACCAGAACCGCACCTTGACCGGCGCCATCGTCAATGTCCCCTGTCCATCCCAGTGCTCCGAAGGCATCAGCAAGCTGTCCGCCAGTTTCTGGCACGAAACCAGGCTGCTCCTGCGCGCCCGCTACGGCGACATCGACATCCTGCCGCAATGCGCCCCCGCCGGCGACCTCTCGCCGCGCATCCTGCATTACAAGGACGCCCAGACGCGACGTTTCAAACTGAAATTCGACGGCCAGCCGGAAGAGTTCTCCGAGCAGTACATCCGCCACGACATCGCCGAACGCCTGGTGGCGGCATTTGCCGAAACGCTGGAGTGGGCGCGCCAAGACCTCCGCACTCAGGGACGCATTGAGATATCAACCCGAAAACTGCGTATCCCGGCTCGACCGATCAGCGACGAAGAGTACCGGCAGGAAAAAGACATGTATGAGGCCATGCTGAAAGAAGACTTTCAGACCGCTGGCACGCCCGGAGAGCGTCTTGTCCACGACTCGATTCTGGCGGCGCGCCGCGATCGCTCGCTCGGCATTCTGGAACGCTGCGAAGAGCTGCGCCAGGATCCCTGCTTTACCATGGAGCTGCACGTCGCGGCGCTTGATGATGTCGGTTTTGCCGTATCGCCCTTCGAGCTCTACATGGATTACATGCACCGCATTCAGGCCCGCAGCCCCTTTGTCCAAACGTTCAACATCCAGCTGGGACCGAACGAATACTCCGACCGCTATTCAGGATATCTGCCGACTGAACGCGGCTTCGAGGGCAAAGGCTACAGCGCCAGCCGTTACTGCAATATCGTCGGCCCGGAAGGGGGGCAGATCCTGGTGGAAGAAACGCTCCGCGACTTGCAGTCTCTGCACGCCAAGATCAACACCCCCGCGTCCTGATTGCGCCGCTCCGCGCGACCGCCATCGCTTCAGAAGCGGAGAAAAACGCCATGACGACCGCGGAAGCTCGGGTCTGCATGGGTGAAGGACAGCCGGCCGTTGACAAACACCTGATGAATGCCGCGGGACAGCGCCGTCGGATTTTCCAGGGTGGCCATGCCGTCAAGCTTCTCTTCATCAAAGAGGACGAGGTCGGCGGCATAGCCTTCCTGAACCACACCGCGGTTCTTGAAGTTGAAGAAGCGGGCCGGGTCAGCGGTCATGCGCCGAATCACCTGCTGGATCGGCGCCATGTCACGGGCGATTTTATAAAAGGCCGGGAAGGTGCCAAAGCCGCGCGGGTGGCAAAGGCCCAGCGACCCGTCCGCCGGGATGGCGGAGGCGTCCGTGCCCGGGAAACACCAGTCCTGGGCCAGAAACAGCCGCAGCACGTCGTGGTTCATGGTGCCATACGCGGCGGACCCGCCGGATTTGTATTCCGTCAGCAGCTTGACATACAGTTCGGGAAC
>JAKLHU010000435.1 GCA_022709995.1 Verrucomicrobiota bacterium
GCCAGGGCCGCGGCCAACGTGGACTTGCCGATGCCGGGGGCGCCCAGGATGAGCACGGAAATGCCGGCCTCCAGGGTGGCCTTGACCATAGGGAAAAGCTGTTCGTACGTGTACGCCTCCGAGACGCCGGCGGTCCTCGGCGGGGAAGATGTGCTGTTCTGGTTGCTGGTCATAGGAAGACCTCCAGGAGCTGGCCGCGGAATTCATCGTGTTTGAGCAGGGTCGCGATGATGTGCTTGCAGAATCCGCGGGTGTCGTCCCGGGCCCGCTGGGCGGCGTCCGGGCAGCTGCATTGCGGCTGCCCGTGCCACTCGGGATGGATCTTGACGACGTAGTCCTCGGTTCCGCCCTGGACGTCAAACACGACCCAGCCGCGTTCCGTCATCCGGCGGCGGACGATCGTGTAGTTTTTCAGGACGGTCGCGGCGGCCCGCAGAAAACGGTCGTCGCGGGCTTTCAGGCTGAATCCGCCAGCAGGTTCCATGCTCAAGCTCCGGATAGTGAGGATGCGTGCGCCTCCGGGCGAAAATCCCGGCCCGGCCGGGCGGGAAAAGGGGCGGTGATGGCGTCTTCAATATATAGCCATGAGTTGTCGACATGCAAGCCTGCCGGCGGAAAAACGCCGTGCCGTCGGCGTCGGCGTGAACGATGTCTATTTCCTTTTTGGAAAATGAATTTAGTCGGGACGGATTTGCAAACGGGTGTCCAATATGCTATAATTGGGTTGCTCGTAGTCCATTCATGGGCGGAGTGGTGTCGATCTGACCGCACGCGCTATAACTAAATTATAGATATAATCTTTACCAGGAAAGAGGGCGGCCATGCGAAAAGTTTATTTCACTCTGATTGAGTTGTTGGTCGTGATTGCGATCATCGCGATTCTGGCGGCGATGCTGTTGCCGGCCTTGAGCAAGGCCCGGGAGAAGGCGCGGGCCATCACCTGCGTGAACAACATGAAGCAGGCGACGCTCGGCATGATGATGTACACCGAGGAAAGCAATGGCTTTTACCTGCAGCAGACGTTCTACCGCTACTTGAATGCCTCCCTTCCCTGGTATGCCCACAAGTGGTTCGAGGGCGTCAGCGTGCTTGGACAATTGGGGCCGTGCACGACCGCGATGGGCATGCACAAGAATCATCCCACCTCGCTGGCCTATTTCAACCCGTCCTTCCTCTGCCCGTCCAACCCGGCTCACCTGGGCCTGTGGAGCGCTTACAACACCGCGACGGACTACATCTACAACTATTTTGCCGGGCGCCCCACCAGCGGCGTGGCCGGCGTGACGGCTTTGCCCAGCGAAGCGTACCTGAAGAACAACGTGTCGCGAACCATCATGTTTGCGGAGGATTGGAAATACCAGCTGCTGAACAACGTCACCAACCGCGGCGCTGGCGAGGCGTATGGCCTGGCCATCGCCGGCTACAACCGCTATGGCACCGCCGGCACCCCCGTCACCCGGACCAATGTCGGCAACACCTATGGCGCGCACGGCGACCGGATGACGACCGGTTTCATGGACGGCCACGCCGAGCTGATGAACGTCATCGAAGTCAACACCGGCGACTACATCAATGTCTGGGATCCCGGCACCATCACCGCCCGCCGGAACTGACGGCGGCCCCGTTACGGTGGGGAATCCGCGCTTCGGCGCGAATCCAGGGCCCGTTCAACTCGTTTTTTCGGTTCCGCGGTCCGGCGGGGGCATTGCCTCGTCGGACCGCGAATGGTTTATGGGCCTTGTTCCCATGAAAGCCCCCTGTTCGGCCGGGGCAGATGGGCCAAATGGGACGAATGGGGCAAATGGGACGAATGGGACACAGGGGCCGGATGCTTCCCTTTACGGGTTATCGTTCAATAATTAAAGCTTGTTGGGCGTTTTGTAATCATGACCGCGGCCGGGACGGCCGTCTTTTTGCCAAATCGTCCTGTTTTCGGGCAGGGCGGAAAAACCACAGGATGCCCACATGATGTCTTGTCGAGGGATGATCGTCGCGTTGGCGGTGCTGTTTGGTTGTGTCCACCTGGCGGCCGCCAATGTGATTCGCAATGGCAGCTTTGACGGCGAGGAGGCCGCCCGGGAATTCCGCACCAATGGCGGCAAATTCAGCGTTTTCACCGAGGAGCTGACCTGGAATAAATGCGGCCGGCTCGAGGTGGACCGCGTCAACGAAAAGGACGGCGTCAAGGTCCATTCCGCCGCGGTGTGGATCGGTTCCAACGGGACGTTGCCGGGCTTTGACACCAAGCCGGACACCACCTATCGGTTTTCCATCGAGGTGCGCGGCGACGTGCCCGGCCCGGCCGGGATCAGCGCCAGGTGCTGGTATGGCGACAATATCTGGACCGACGGCCGGACCGTCAACACGACCGTCGGCGGCTTCAAGGTGCAGAACGGCTGGACCGTCTACAAGGGGACGTTCACGACCAGCCCGGACGCCAAGCGGGCGGCCCTGCAGTTGCAAATCTGGGAAAGTTCGCAGCCTGGCCCGCTGGTCTACAAGATCGGCGATGGCATTCTCTTTGACAATGTCGAGGTCACGGAAGAGAAGCGCGGCCTGGCCGGGGCGGCGGCCGCGACCGCCGGCGACCGCCCGGCGGTCCGGCAGCGCCGGGCCGTCCGCACCGGGCGCCGCCAGGGCGCCATCGTCCTGGACACCGACAGCGGAAGCAACCCAGACAGCAGCGCGGTGCTGGAGATCCGCCAGCCCGGCCTGCAGGCCGTTCTCCAGGATCTGGGGCGACCCGGCCAGGCGGG
>JAKLHU010000436.1 GCA_022709995.1 Verrucomicrobiota bacterium
TTTGGCCCTCCTGCTCCCGTGGCAGGCGGCCTCCCTTTTTGCCGCCCCGGGCGACGGGACGGTGATGCTGCAGGGTTTCCACTGGTACTCCTGGCGCTCCGCGCCCTGGTGGGGGGAGATCTCCCGCAGGGCCGGCGAGGCCTTCTCCGAGGCCAGGATGGTCTGAAAACATTGTTCGGCATCCGTCAACAAGGCCGGATTGACATCGCCCAGGGCCAAAAGCATCTCGCCCTGGCGGCCCAAAGCCGCAAATCCAAGCTCCGTGTCCCCGGCGACAGTCCGGGCATTGGCAAAAGAAAGCCGCGCTTCCGCGAATTTACCTTGCTCCGAAAGAATGTCGCCCCGCAGCATCTCGGCCTTGGCCGGATAATCTTGGCGCCCGGCTCTGGACTCCACGCTGTCGGGCGCCACGCCATTCGGCCCTGTCCCGGCCGACGGCTTCAAGACGGCGACGAGCTGATCCAGCAGAGTCAGGCCGCTGTCGAACTGCTTCAGCTGATAAGCGCAAAATGCCGCTTCATACAAGGCCACTGGCACCAGCGGCGATGTCGCCTGGGCCGTGACCAGACGCAGATAATACTTCTTGGCTTCCTCCCAATTGTTTTCCGCCGCGAAGGAATCGCCCATCAGCACATAAATGTCCGCCGCCAGGGGCAAGAGAGGATAACTGGCGAAAAAACTCTCGGCGTCCTGGCGGGCGTCGGCAAGCCGGCCCTGCCGAAAGCGCGTGACAATCCGCTGGTAGAGGGCCTGGCTGAGCAGTTCCGAGCTGGGAAAGCCGTTGATGACGGCATTGAGCTGCTCGCTCGCCAGCTCGAGGTCGCCAGCGGCATCCGCCGCCTGGAAAGCCTCCAGATACGCCGACACCGCCAGGTCCTCGCGGTCACTGGCGCGCGCCAGGCCGGCCAGAAAGTCGACGGCCTGGCGGCTTTCCGCCGCCGTCCGCGCCCCACGCCGCAGGGCAATGCCCTGCCTCAGCCGCGCGGCTTCAAGCTGCGGATTGTCCGGAAAGGCGGCGACAAAGCGCTCATACGCCGTCGCCGCGGCCTTGAAATCCCCCTGGGCCATCCGGGCGGCGCCCTGGCGCAGGCACGCTTCCGGGGCCAAGGCGGTCAGGGTATATTGACTGGCGACGCGCTCGTAAAGTTCAGCCGCCTGTTTCATATCCTTGGCGCCATCGGCCGTCTCCGCCGCTTCAAACACGGCCTGCGCCTGCTCCATCGTATTGGCGCCGGCCTTTTCCCCGGCCAGAAACGCTTCCACGGCCTTCTGCCACTGCCCGGCCCGGACAAGGCTGCGGGCGCGGCTGATCCAGGCCTGGTAGCGCAAATCCGGACCGACTTTCGGATGCGTCACCAGCTCCGCGTACAGTTCCGCCGCGCTGAGGTGATTGCCCATCTCCTGCTGCAACTGCGCCAAACGGGTCGTGACCTGGACCAACTCCGGGCTGTCGGGATAGCGCCGCCGAATTTCCTCCAACGTGTCTTTGGCCTGGTTGACATTGTTCAAACGAATGCAGGTGTCGGCCAACCGCACCAGACCGTGGACTTTCTTCTCGTCGTCGACGGCGACCTGCAGCGCCAAGGGCAGGACGGCCGCCGCCTCGGCATATTTTTCCGCCTGCGACAAGGCCTCGGAAAATTGCCACAGGGCTTCCCACCATTCCGCGTTGGGGGTTGCCGGGCAAAAGCGGTTCAGGCGCTGGAACACTGCCCCCGCCCCGGCAATGTCTCCTTGCAGCGACAGGCACAAGAGGCGGAGCAGGTCAAAAGAAAGCGCCGCGGCCGGATCGTCGCCAGGCTGAATCGTGTCCAGCATGTCCTTGGCCGCGTCCAGGCGATTGGTGATCAGATAGGCGCTGATCAGACGCCGCTGAATCTGGTAGGTCTCCGGGCTGACCGGAGAACGAGCCAGAAAGTCGGTCATGACCTTGACCGCGCCAGCCCAGTCCGGCATCCGCGCCGCGGCGTCGACATAGAGGATGACCGCCTTGGCCTGCATGGACGGCGGCGCCTCCGGCCGGGTCAGGGGCAAGCTCCTTTTCAGGCTCTCTTCCCACTTTCCCTGCTTGAAGCATACCTGGCTCCAGACATAGACGATGCGCGCCAGCAGGAGCGGGTCGCCCGCCCCGCGGGTCTTGGCGGCATGCTCCGTCAGCACCTTCTCCGCTTCCGGCAGCCGGCCCAAGGCCAAGTACGTCTCCGCCAGCAGCACGCTGGCTTCGGAAAAATCTGGTTCGCGGTTGTTCGCCTCCTGCAGATAACTCTGGAAAAAGGTCGCGGCCATGCCGTACACGCCTTCCGAAATCGCCTGCAGGCCGCGGCTGCGATTCGTCCGCGCCGGATCAGGCGACGGCTCGGCTTCGAATTCAAAGATTTCCGGCTGTTTGGGGGGATCCTGGGCCCGGGCCGGAAAGATCAGCGCGCCGGCCAGCAGCAGCGCTGCCAGACCCGGCCGGAAAATAGATGAGATAGTCGGCATGTGCGTGTGTTCTGGGTTGACGATTTCAGCGTGCCGCTGGCTTCATGACGTTCCATAATGTAACCCGCCAACCGGCCGCCGCCAACCAATGGCCCGGCAGTTTGGACCACGCGACGTAATCGGTCAGGCATTGCACCTGGCGGTCGTAGTGGTTTGGCGCCAAGATGGCGCTTCAGGCCCAGAAGCGCCCGCGTTGACTCCTCTATCGCTCAGTTATCAATGGCTCCTATGTTACATGGCCGGATAACCGGGGAATGGGGAGCAGGC
>JAKLHU010000437.1 GCA_022709995.1 Verrucomicrobiota bacterium
ACCAGGCACCGCTGCCCAGTGCCGTGATCCGCTCGGCCCGGTCATAGCCGCTGGCCGCCTGATCGAACATGGTGCGGGTGACAGCGCGGCGCTCTTCCTCACCCGTGAAATAGGGTTGCAGGCGCTGGTCGGCCGGAATGGCATTGCCCATACCCAGCTGCGACCCAGCGGCGCCGTCGTCATCAACGACAAACGCTATGACGTCGTCACCCGCGGCGAATTGATTGCGGCCAAAACCAGGGTCACCGTCGTCGAAGTGCATGGCAACCGCATCGTGGTGGAAGCAACGGCAGAACTGTCGTCACCAGAAAACACGGCCGGAAAACAGAAATGACTTTCTGAACGCCTGGCCAGCATGAGCAAAAAGGAGAAGACATTATGGAATTAGGAGCAATCGGCGGTTTTCTGGTGATCGTGGCGCTGGTGGCGCTGCTGATTTTCGCTTTCGTGTTCTTTCATTTCTTCGGGGTCTGGATTCAGGCCTGGGCTTCCGGCGCCCACATCAGTGTGTTTACGTTGATCGGCATGTCGCTGCGAAAAGTCAATGCCGCCTTGATCGTGCGTGCCTATATCCAACTGCACCGGGCCGGACTCCATACCATCACCACCGAGGAAATGGAAGGCCATGCCATGGCCGGCGGCAATGTCCAGAACGTCGTCAACGCCTTGATTGCCGCGGACAAGGCCGGCATCCCTCTTGATTTCAAGCGGGCCACTGCCATTGACCTGGCCGGCCGCGACGTGTTCGACGCCGTCCGCATGAGCGTCAATCCCCGCGTTATCGACTGCCCCGACCCCAGCAAGGGCCGGACGACGGTCGACGCGGTGGCCAAGGACGGCATCCAGGTCAAGGCCAAAGCCCGCGTCACCGTGCGCGCCAACTTGGAACGACTCGTCGGTGGCGCCACCGAGGAAACCATCATCGCCCGCGTCGGCGAAGGCATCGTCACCACCATCGGATCGTCGGCCTCCTATACCACGGTTCTTGAAAACCCCGACAACATTTCGCAGCGGGTTCTGGAAAAAGGCCTCGACAGCGGGACGGCGTTCGAAATTCTGTCGATTGACATCGCCGATGTGGATGTTGGCGACAACATCGGCTCCCGCCTGCAGGCCGACCAGGCCGAGGCCGACACCCGGGTGGCGCAAGCCAAGGCCGAAGTCCGCCGCGCCGCCGCCGTCGCTTTTGAACAGGAAATGCGGGCGAAAGTGCAGGAGATGCAGGCCAAAGTCGTGGCGGCCCAGGCGGAAGTGCCGCTGGCCATGGCCGCCGCGCTCCGGGACGGCAAGCTCGGCGTGCTCGACTACTACCGCATGGAAAACATCAAGGCCGATACGGAAATGCGCAACAATATCAGCGGCGAAAGTCCCAGCAAAGAATAATATAACTTAAGGAATAAACGACGCCGTGCCCGGCGTTGAGGGGCCGGGAAACGGCTCTATCCGACCTGGCCCCGCCGTCCGGCGGGTGTTGTCGGTCGGGCGACCGGTACGGCCGGGCACAGCCAATGGTCTCGCCGGCCGTGCCGAAATGGAAAACGAACCAGGCGGTTCGGCCGGGCGCACGGAAAAAGCCTTTGCCCTGGCCGGGAAGACCAGCAACCACTGCCCGAACCGGCGTTCCGCCGACCCGGCAGGCAAACCCGAAACAGAATCTGCCGTCATGGAAAATCTTTTTTTTATCATCATCGCCGGCGTGGTTTTGTTTGTCAAAATCCGTCAATCGATGAAAACGCATTCGGAGAATCGCCCCGGGCAAGGCCGGGACAGAGGACAGTCCGAGTCGTTTCCGCCGCCGCTGCCGACCCGGCGCCAGCCTGGCCCGGTGCTGCGGCGGGCCCAGCCCCAGCCGCTGCGGCCAGCGACATCGTCGTCCGGCGAGCGCGGTCTGCCGCAGCTTTTGGATGAATTGCTGGGCGTCGACACCTTGGAGCCAGCTCCGGCCGAGGGCCTGCCCCTGCAGCCCCAACCAGCGCTTGACGATGGCGACAGCGGTCCGACGCTGCCACCCCTGGCGGCGCCGGTCTCCTCCGCGCCGTTGCTCGGTCAGAGCCTGACGCCGGCCTTTCCGGCCTCCGCCAAACACGGCTTCGACCGTCGTGGCGGCGTCCGGCAGCCTTTTCGCCTCCGCGTCCGCGGCAAGGACGATCTCCGGCGCGCCGTCGTCCTCGGCGAAGTTCTGGGCCGGCCCCGGGCGTTCGATGTCTGATTCGTGACGGTTCCGGCCACCGACGCTTTCCGGCTGGCCTTGGCCAGGCCGCGACGACAATCGTGAATTTTTTGTCCAGAAGACCATTTTATGAGCAATGCATCCTACGAAAGTCCGTTTTCCGCCCGTTATGCCAGCCGCGACATGCAGTACCTGTTTTCTGCGGAAAAGAAATTCCGCACTTGGCGGCGTCTTTGGATCGCCTTGGCGGAAGTCGAACGCGAGCTCGGTCTGCCCATCAGCCCGGAACAGATCGCCGAGTTGAAAGCCCATGTCGACGACATTAATTTCGCGGTCGCCGAGGAGCGCGAACGCCTTGTCCGCCATGATGTCATGGCTCACGTTTTCGCGTATGGCGAACAATGCCCGCTGGCTCGGCCAATCATCCATCTGGGGGCGACGTCATGCTACGTCGGCGACAACACCGACCTGATCATCATGCGCGATGCCTTGGCGCTGGTCCGGGAAAAACTGCTGGCCGTGGTCCGTCACCTCGCCGCCTTCGCCGAACACTACAAGAGTATGCCGACGCTGGGGT
>JAKLHU010000438.1 GCA_022709995.1 Verrucomicrobiota bacterium
TCCACGAAGCGCCGGGCCGGCGTCACGATCCCCCGGTAGACATCGACCAGGTAGCTGATTGCGTGGAACGTGAAGAAGGAGATGCCGATGGGCAGGGCCACGGCGGTCCATCGGAGAGCATGCACCCCGGCTCCGGCCAGGAGGAGATTCTGGCCGCGGTCACGGACCAGACGGCCGGCGTCATCGTGCAGTACCCGAACGCGTTTGGCGCGGTCGAGGACTGGACCAGGACGGTCGCCGCCGTGAAAGCGGCCGGTGCCCTGGCCGTGTGCGCGGCCTATCCGACCGCGCTGGCCGCGGTCAAGACGCCCGGCGCCATGGGCTTCGACATCGTTGTCGGCGAAGGCCAGCCGCTGGGACTGCCGCTGTCGTTCGGCGGGCCGTACCTCGGGTTCATGTGCACGGATATGAAGCTGATGCGCAAGATGCCGGGCCGAATCGTCGGTCAAGCCAAGGACAGTTCCGGCCGCACCGGCTATGTGCTGACCATGCAAGCGCGCGAACAGCATATCCGGCGCTCCGGGGCGATGTCGAACATCTGCTCCAACGAGAATCTGTGCGCGCTGGCGGCGCTGTCCTACATGACGCTCCTCGGGCGCCAGGGCATGGTCGAGGTGGCGGAATTGTGCATGGCCAAAGCCCGCCATGCGCTGGCCGAACTGACCGGCATCAAGGGCGTGCGGCGGGTCGGGTCGCAGCCCTTCTTCAACGAGTTTGTGCTTGAATTGCCGATGGACGCGGCCGAAGCCGCCGGGCACCTGGTGGAGAAAGGCTATGCCGCCGGATTCCCGCTGGGGCGCTACTATTCCGGCCGGCAAAACCAGATTCTGGTGTCGGTGACGGAGAAGCGCACGCGGGAGGAAATCAACGGCTTTGCCAATGCGATGGAGGCGGTGCTATGGAGCTGATCTTCAAGGTGGGCGCGCCCGGACGGCGCGGAGTGACGCTGCCAAAGTGCGATGTGCCCCCGCTCGGCGGCAACGACCTGCCGGCGACGCTGCGGCGGCCGGAACCGGCCGCCCTGCCGGAAGTCAGCGAGCTGGAGGCCGTGCGCCACTTCACCCTGCTCAGCCGCCAGAACATGGGCGTGGATACGCATTTCTACCCGCTCGGGTCGTGCACCATGAAGTACAACCCGAAAATCAATGAGCGGATGGCGGCGCTGCCGGGCTTCGCCAACCAGCATCCGCTGCTGTCGCAGCTGCGCAAAGGCGGGTCCCTGTGCCAGGGGTCGCTGGAAGTGCTTTATGAAACTGAGCGCATGCTGTCCAGCTTGATGGGCTTTGCGGCGACGACCTTGCAGCCCATGGCCGGCGCCAATGGCGAATTGACCGCGATTATGATGTTCGCCGCTTATCACAAGTCCCGCGGGGACGACAAGCGCCGCATCATGCTCATTCCCGATGCCGCGCACGGCACCAACCCGGCCTCGGCCGCCGTGGCCGGCTTCGAATGCCGCGACATACCGTCCAACGCCGAAGGCGACGTCGACCTGGAGGGTCTGAAGGCGGCGCTGGGACCGGAAGTCGCCGGCATCATGCTCACCTGCCCGAACACGTTGGGATTCTTTGACCGCAATGTCGAGAAAGTCATCGCAATGGTGCACCAGGCCGGCGGGCTGGCGTATTGCGACGGGGCGAACTTCAATGCGATTGTCGGGCGCGTCCGCCCCGGCGATTTGGGTTTCGACGCGATGCACGTCAACGTGCACAAGACGTTTTCGACGCCGCACGGCGGCGGCGGCCCGGGGGCGGGGCCGGTCGGGGTGTGCGATCGCTTGGTGCCGTTCCTGCCCAAATCGCGGGTGGTGAAGAATTCGGACGGCACGTACCATCTGGCGTACAACTACCCGCAGTCGATCGGCTATATCGCGCCGTTCTATGGCAACTTCGCCATTCTGCTGCGGACGTACACCTACCTGATGATGTGCGGCCGGGAGGGTTTCCGCCGAATCAGCGAGAATGCGGTCCTCAACGCCAATTATCTGCGAGAAAGGCTGGCGCCGTACTATGAACAGAAGTACCGGCGAAGCTGCATGCACGAATGCGTTCTTTCGGCCAGCTGCCAGAGCGCCAACGGCGTCCATGCCCTGGACATCGCCAAGGCCTTGCTCGATGCCGGCTTCCATGCCCCGACCATCTATTTCCCGCTGATCATTCCCGAAGCGATGATGATCGAGCCGACCGAGACAGAGTCCAAAGCCACTATCGACGCCTTCTGCGAGGCGATGATCGCCATCGCCAAAGCCGTGGAGACGGACCCGGACAGCGTCAAACGCTGCCCGCTGACCACGCCGGTCAGCCGCATGGATGAGGTCGCCGCCGCCCGTAATCCGGTCCTGGCCAGTCTCTGAAACCGGCTTTTTGACTTGTAAAAACGCGTTTTCAGGCCATATTAACTGTTGCTGTAAAACCCGCTTGGCCTGGTAGCTCAACCGGATAGAGCAACTGCCTTCTAAGCAGTAGGTAGACAGTTCGAGTCTGTCCCAGGCTGCCAATATAACAGCCTCGATACAAATAAGTTGTGTCGAGGCTGTTTCTTTTCTGGAAAGCCGAAAAAATCATCATTATGGATAAAAATACATGCTCTATAAGCACAAATTAACACAAAATTAACACAATCTGAGGAGGCCGAGATGAAGTTGTACCGTAGGCAAGATATTTGGTGGGTCAGCCAATGGGATAAGCGCCAGGGGAAGCAGGTACGGATAAGCACCGAGGAAACCAACAAAGACGAAGCGG
>JAKLHU010000439.1 GCA_022709995.1 Verrucomicrobiota bacterium
CGTGTCAAGCACAACTGCTACTATGATGTCCCGGAGGCGTGAGGATGGAACTGGCCATATATTTTGCCAATTACGAACGACTGAGCGAGGTTGACCAGGCGCTGCACGCGGTTGATCTGAATGAGATCCCGGGCTACTTGAATGCGGCGATGTTCCTGTTGGACCCGAATCTGATCGACAATGTCGGCAACGTCACCGCGTTGAAGTGGATGAATCCGCTGTTGGCCAAAGGGCTGGATTTCACCCGATTGTACTTCGGGCAGGAGTTCTGCCAGTATTTGACTCCGAAGGCGGAGGAGCTGGAGCAGGCGTACTATCATGGCCGCCAGCTGGGCTGGCAGTTCACGTATGTCACCGGCGGCTACCTGGCGGAGCCGGCTTTGGAGGCGACCCGGCGGAATCTGACGAAGCTGGCGGAGCTGGAGCCGACCGCCGAGGTCGTGTTCAACGACTGGGGCGTGCTGCGGATGCTGCGTCGCGACTTTCCGGATTTCGTGCCGGTCATGGGCCGGGTCTTGAACAAGCAGGTCCGCCTCAATTTGTTTACGGAAACCGGGGCGGAGCTGCCGATTTCGCGGGACGGCATCAACATGGACTTCGAGGAGCTGCGCCGGAAGCAGATTGCGGCGTATCGCGACGTCAATGTCTCGAATCCCGACTATTTGCCGCATTTGCATGCCTGGGGGGTGCGGGGCATCGACATGGACATGACGCCGCAGGGGGTGGAGCGTCCCGAGGACGGGTGGAATTTGCAGTTGGGCTTTTATTATCCCTGGGGTTTCATCGCGACGGCGCGGAATTGTCCGACGGCCGGGACGGTGGATGTCACCCGGATGTTCATGGTCAAGGACAAGCCGTGCGGGCAGCCGTGCCGGAAGTACAACTGCAGTCCCAATCTGATGCAGTTTGAGACGCCGCTGGTCATGCGCGGTCCGACGCTGTTTGTGTTTCATGCGGATTACGCGGCGCCGTATTTCAATGGTCAGCTCAAGTACGAGCGGCTGATTTACCAGCCGTACATTCCGCTGTAAGGGTCGCCGGGCAGGTCTTGGGCATCAGCGCGCGTATGGCCTACGAGTTCGTCTACACATCATCGCCGTCGGGGGTCAGGCCGGGCAGTTCCGGGTTTTGCGTCGTCGCCTGTACCCAGGGTCTGCCTGCCGCCTTGAGCAGTCAGTTGGAGAAGCTCTGTGCCTACAAGCCGTATTTTCCGGAATATGCCGAGCGGGCGTCGGAGAATCCGGTGTCGCAAGCGCATTGCGCCGTGGTCTGCGGCGGGCAGACGTACCACATTTTGAGTCGGATTTGCCACAATGGCCGCGACTACACCGGCCGTTCGAACAAGCTGGCCTCGCTGGTGGCGTTGGAGCGGGTCGAAATTCAGCTTCATCCGGATGGCCCGGCGTCGATGTTTCTGCGCCCCGGGTTGTTCCGGGAGGCCGGCTGGGAGATACGTCCGGAGGTGTTTCCAAAGCCGTTGTCGGCGCCGCCGGTGGCGATGCCGGTCGGGGTGGCGACGACGTGGCAGACGGTCGCGGGCGATGCCGGCTGGGCGGGGGTTTTGGCCGAGAGTTTTCTGGCTGATCCGAAGGGCGTGGCGTATCTGGTGTTCGACCCTTTGCGGCCGGCGCCGGCGGCGCAGCTGGTGCACGAGGCGCTGTCGTTGCTGCCGGTCGAGGCGCGCTGGCAGGTGACCTTCAACACGTATTTCACGACTTTGACGGCCGGTGTGACGTGCCACTGGCGGTTTTGTCCGCCTGACAGCGAGGCGTTGCGGGAGGCGCGTCGCCGTCCGGGGGTAGTGATCGTTGACTTGACGGCGCCGTTGCCGGCGGCGCAAGGCGGCCGGCTGGTGGATTTTGCCCGCAGCGGCGAGCGCGGCGCGGTTGCCGAGCGGCCGGTGCCGGTGGTGACGCTGCCGGGGGCGGCTGTTCCGGATCCGGATCGGAAGCCCTTGCCGCCGCGGCGGCCGATGGCGGGCGCCGCGCGGCGGGGGCGGCAAGGCGTCGGGAACACGGCTGGCGCGGATGGTGCGCCGCCCCCGGCCGGGAGCGGTCCGACGACAGGTCAAAGCATGTCCAGGCGACTGGTTTTGGCCATTGCGGTGGGCGCGGTCGTTGTTCTGGCCATTGCGCTGGCAGCCTGGCGCTGGCTGGGGTAGTGGACAGTGGACAGTGGACAGTGGACAATAGTGGACAATAGTGGACGGTGGACAGTGGACATTAGTGGACGGTGGACGTTAGTGGACAGTGGACAGTGGACAGTGGACGATAGTGGACAATAGTGGGCGGTGGCGGGAGTGGTATTTGTCCCATTGTCCTATGTCTATACGTCCCATACGTCCCATCTCTTCCGTTCGAGTGGGGAAAAAAAGAGCAATGGATCCATGGGTGTTGGAGGCATTGCTGTGCAAGGCAAGGAGAAGGCATCATGTTGATTGACGTCCATGGTCATTGTGTTCGGGCCCGGGAGATACCGTACTGCACGAGCGGTAAGCCGTTGGTCTGGCCGGAGCTGCTGCTGGCGATGCACCGGGAGGCCGGCATTAACCGCGGCGTGCTGATGCCGATCATCGGCCCGGAAAATGCCAGCGTCATCCAGTCGAACGAGGAAGTCCTGGAGATCGCGGCCGCCTCGGAGGGGCATTTCATACCCTTCTGCAACCTCGATCCGCGCATGCTGTTCAATCATCCCAACGCGGATTTCGGGTTTTTGCTGGAGCACTACAAGGCGAAAGGCTG
>JAKLHU010000044.1 GCA_022709995.1 Verrucomicrobiota bacterium
AGGCGTTCGCAGATCATGCGTGCACGTTGGGCGGCGCGGTCGGCATGCACGAGAGAGGCGAAGGCGTCGACCGGTTCGCTGTTGACGAGGATTTCGAGTTTGACGGTCTGGCTGGGCTCGTAGCCGTCCGGTTCGTAGTCCATGCTGCCATAGCCGCGGGTGACGGTTTTGAGTTTGTCATAGAAATCGAGGACGATTTCATGGAGGGGCAGTCGGGTTGTGATCATGACATGGAGGTGGTCGACATTTTCCGTTTTGAGGCAGATGCCGCGTTTTTCCATGACCAGGTTCATAATGGCGCCCATATGGGTGGAGGGCGAGATGATCTGGGCTTTGATCATGGGTTCTTCGACGTGGTCGATGTGGCTCGGGTCCGGCATATAGAGCGGGTTGTCGATTTCCTTCATGGTTCCGTTGCGCAGGAAGACGTGGTAGATGACGCTCGGGTAGGTCAGCAGCAGGTCCATGTTGTATTCTCGGCTGAGCCGTTCCTGGACGATTTCCATGTGGAGGAGGCCGAGGAAGCCGCAGCGGAAGCCGGCGCCGAGGGCGACGGAGCTTTCGGGCTGGGCGACGAAGGCGGAGTCGTTGAGCTGGAGCTTGGAGATGTTGAATTTGAGCGCTTCGTAGTCGGCGGTGTCGATCGGGTAGATGCCGCTGAAGACCATGGGTCGCACGAGCTGGAATCCGGGCAGGGCTGCCCGGCAGGGTTTCAGGTCGCTGGTGACGGTGTCGCCGACTTGGATGTCGGTCGGGTTTTTGATGGCGGTGATCAGGTAGCCGACTTCGCCCGGCTGCAGTTCCGGGGCCGGTTTCATTTCCGGGTTGAAGAAGCCGACTTCCTTGACTTCGCTGGCGAGTCCGGCGTTGAAGAGTCGGATGCGTTGTCCCGCCTTGATGGTGCCGTTGACGACGCGCAGGTAGGTCACCACGCCCCGGAACACGTCGTAGACGGAATCGAAGACGAGGGCCTGGACTTCTTCGGCGCTGCTGGTTGGCGGCGGGATGCGTTCGGCGACGGCGTTGAGCAGTTCCTTGACGCCGACGCCGGTTTTGGCGGAGACGAGGAGGATTTCTTCGCGGGGGATGGCGAGCAGTTCCTCGATTTGTTCATAGCACAGGTCGAGGTTGGCGGCCGGCAGGTCGATTTTGTTGATGACGGGGATGATGGTCAGTCCCTGGCGGAGGGCGAGGTTGGCGTTGGCGAGGGTCTGGGCCTGGACGCCCTGGGCGGCGTCGATGAGCAGGAGGGCGCCTTCGCAGGCGGCGAGGGAGCGGCTGACTTCGTAGCTGAAGTCGACATGGCCGGGGGTGTCGATCAGGTTGAACACGTACTGGCGGCCGTCATCGGCCTGGAAGTGCATGCGAACCGGGTGTGACTTGATGGTGATGCCGCGTTCCTGTTCCAGGTCCATGGCGTCCAGGACCTGGTCGTGGAACGTCCGTTGCTCGATGGTGTTGGTGTGCAGGAGGAAGCGGTCGGCCAGGGTTGATTTGCCGTGGTCGATATGGGCGACGATGGAGAAGTTGCGGATGAGTTGCTGGTGGTTTTCTGACATGTTCGGTGCGGTATTCCTGGCGGTCGGGGGGGAGGGGAGGTGGGGCGGTGACGTCATCCCATGATGCGGAGAGCGGCCAGGCCGGCGGCCTGGTAGAGAAAATTGGGCAGCCAGATGATCAGGGCGGGATGAAAGCGGGCCTGGTCCTTGAGGGCGTCGCCGCAGAGCAGAAAGGCGTAGAAGCCGAGGGCGAGGAGAACACAGAGAAGGAGGCCGACCGACAGTTCGGAGCGGCGGTTGCGGATGCCGAAGGGGAGTCCGATGAGCAGGAAGGAAAAGGGGGCGATGGCCATGGAGAGGCGGTAATGCAGCTCCACCAGGTGCTCGGTCACATCCTGGCCCTGTTCGCTGTCCAGGCCGATGCGTCCGCACAGCATTTTCAGGTCGAGGTATTTCAGTTTCCGGGTCAGTTTTTTCTGATCCTGGGCGGTGCCGTAGTCGAAGGGGATGCGGATGGATTCGGCGTTCAGGTGTCGCAGCGAGCTGGGGTCCTGGGTGCCGTCGATGGTCATGTCGGTGACGGTAGCCTGTTGGAGGGTCAGTTCGATGAGGCGTTCGTCCTGGTTGACATCGACGCGTCCCTGGCGGGCGGTGATGTCCTGCACCTGTTGTCCGGCCGCATCCAGCATGAGGATGTGGATATCGAACAGTTCGCCCTGGTTTTGTCTGCCGACTCGCATGAGGCAGTTGGGGAAGATTTCGGTGAAAGTTCCCGGTTCGAGCATGGCGAGGGGGCTGTTGGCGGCGGCGGACCAGCGCAGTTGATCCGCCTGGTAGCGGAAGCGGGGGGCGACGGACAGGGAGATCCACAGGCACAGCCCGCAGAGCAGGAAGCTCAGCAGCAGGGCCGGCGCGATGATCTGGTAGAGGCTGATGCCGACGGCCTTCATGGCGACGATTTCGTTGTCGGCCGACATGCGGCTGAAGACGAGGACAGTGGCGACGAGCATGGCCAGGGGCAGGGTGAAGCGGAGCATGTTCGGGATCAGGTAGAACAGAAATTGCCCGAGGATGGCCGGGGAGACGCCGCGCGAGACCAGGTCGAAGGCGCGGAAGAACTGTCCGGACATCATGACAAAGGTCAGGATGGCCAAGGCCATGCCGGTGTTGAACAGCAGATTTTTGGCGATGTGGGCGTTGAGGATTTTCATGGTCGGGGTCGCCGGCGGTGGCGTGGTCGCCGGCCTGGCGGCATGGCCGCTGACGGCATGTCCGGGTGGCCGGCGTCGGCATGTCCGGGTGGCCGGCGTCGTGGGGACGGGACGGGCGTCGTGGCCTTCGGGCGGAAGCGCCGCGGGGGGCAGGTCACAGCCCGATTTGGCCCGTTTTTTCGGCCGCCGTGGCCGCCTGGCGGCGGCCGGGGAGGCGTCTTAAGGGCGATCGGGAGTCCGGTCAGGTTGGGCTGCCGGCGGTGGCCCTTGGCTGTTGGCGCCGGCTCAGTAGGTGTAGCCGATGTTGAAATGGAAGCGGCCGCTCTTGCCGTCCAGGTGGTCGTAGGAGGTGGACACGGGGATGCCGTAGTACAGGCTGATCGGCAGGGCTTTGAACTGGACGCCGAAGCCGACGCTCACATTGAGTTCGCCGAGGTCGAATTCGGTTGTATCCCACCAGGCGTTGCCGGCGTCGACGAAGGCGCTGACATACATGAAGTCTTTGACTGGCTTGAGGATTTCCATGGTGCCGGTCAGCATGGAGCGGCCGCCGAGGGGGTCTTCGTGGCGGTCGATGGGGCTGATGTCGCGGCGTTTGAAGCCGCGGACCGTGCCGATGCCGCCGCCGAAATAGCGGTCGAAGATGGCGGCGTCATCGTTGCTCAAGGTCGAGTAGTCGGCGCCCAGTTTCAGGATGAAGTCGCGCACCACCGGGATGTATTTGGTTCCGGAGAGATTGAAGCGGGCGTAGCTTTCGTAGCTGCCGAGGGCGGTGGTGACCAGTTCCGTCTGGAGGCTGACCATGGAGCCGCGGCTGGGGAAGCGGAACGTGTCGCGGGTGTCGCGGGTCAGCCGCAGGATGAGCCGGCCGGCCCAGTAGTCGTCCTCTTCCTCGGCCAGAATGTAGTCTTGGACATAGTCCTTGCTGTCGGTCAGGTCGTATTCGCTGTGGGTGTCGACGTCGGAGATGTCGATCTGTTCCATGCGGAAGCCGACGCCCATTCGCCAATTTTCGACATGGCTGTCGCCGAGCTGGAAGGCGATGGGCCAGGACAGCATCATGCCGGCGCCGATGTTCCGCTGGTCGTATTCATCTTCGTAGCGGTTGCGCAGGAAGAGGTCGGTGGCCAGTTCGAGGCGGCGGTCGAAAAGCCAGGGTTCGACATGTGAGACCGTGATGTTGGAGACTTCGGAGCCCAGCTGGACGCGGGTGCGGAAGCGCTGGCCGGCGCCTTTGGCCGGCCAGTTGAAGAGCCGGCTGAGGTCGAAGTTGGATTCGGTGAATTCGACGAAGCCGATGACGGAGTCTTCGGTGGAGAAGCCGGCGCCGAGGGAGACCTGGCCGGTCGCTTTTTCCTTCAGGTCGATGCGCAGGTCTTTCAGGCCAGGGACTTCGGTGGCGACGGGGAGGATGTCGACCGTCTCGAAGTAGCCGAGGTTTTCGAGGCGGCTTTTGGAGGTGCGGATTTTGCCGGCGTCGCCGAGGTCGCTGGCGTGGATGGCCAGTTCGCGGAGGATGACTTTTTCGCGGGTCAGTTCATTGCCGGTGACTTCGATGTTGCGGATGTGGCTGGGGGTTCCCTCCTGGATGCGGAACTCGATGGCGACTTTGCGGTTGGCGGTGTCCTTCTGGTGGACGGGATAGAGGCGGAGGTCGAGGTAGCCCAGGCGTTCGTATTCCGCCTTCATGACGTTGGTGTCGAGGGTTTCGAGGCTGGAATCGTAGATGGCGCCGGGGGCGGATTTGATTTTGCCCAGCAGGTATTCCGGGGTGAAATGCTGGGCGCCGGTGGCGGTGATGCCGGAGATGGCGTATTGCGGCCCTTCGATCATCTTGAAGGTCACCGTCATCCATTTCTGGCCGGCGTCAACAGTCTTTTCAATGTCGGTGATGGTGAAGTCGAGATGGCCCTTGGTGCCGTAGATTTCCTTCAGTTTGTCGCGGTCGAGGACCAGTTGTTGTTCATTGAAGTAGTTGCCGAAGCGGAAGAGGTAGCGCCACCATTCGCGCTTGGTGACGATGGCCGCGCGCAGTTCGTCGTCGGTGAATTCGTTGTTGCCGTAGAACTCGACTTTTTGCAGTTTGTAGCGTGGCTGTTCCTGGATGACGAAGGTCACGTTGACGCCGCCGTCGTCGACCGGTGTCTGCGTCGTCGTCACTTCGGTGCCGAAATGGCCGGCGTTGCGGTATTTGTCCAGAATGGCGTTGCGGTCGGCGGCCAGGGCGGTCTCGTCCACCGGCACGGCCACGTCATGTTGGATGAGTTTTTGCAGCTTGGCGGTTTTGAATTTCTGGTTGCCCTGGATGAGGATGGCGCGGACGATGGGCTTGGGGGTGACGATGAAGGTGACATTCACCTTGCCGTCGGCCGCGGTTTCGACGGATGTGCGGACGTCGTCGAAGCGCTTGGTGCGCACCAGGGTGCGGATGTCTTCGCTGAGGGTGGCGGGGTTGAACTCGTTGCCGATTTTGGTGGCGATGTTGCTGAACACGATTTCGTTGAGGATGTTCTGGACCAGGCCTGCGGCCGTCGCCTGGACCGTGATTTGGCCGACGGGGGCGGCGCTGCTCCTGAGGCTGAACAGGGCGAGGAGGATAAGCAGCAAGCCGAGGCAGGCAGGCAACCGTGGATGTTGACGCATGGTTTCTTCCGTTGGCTGGGGGTGGGAGGGGCGCAAAGATCTGGATTGAACGTGGGAAGTAATTTACTGTAGAAGTCAGGTTGTGCAACCCGTCGGCATCCAGACTTTCGCTTCTTTCAGTAATCGGTCAGCCATTGAACACTGAGCGCTTGAGGAGTCAACGCCTGGGCGCCTCAGGGGCCGGAGGCGCCACCTTGGCGTGCCAGGCCACTACCGCCGCCAGATGCAAGGGCTGACCGTTTACTTCTTTCAGTTCAGGCCGGTGTCTTCGGGGAGGCCTTGGTTTAGGTTGAGGCATTGGACGGCTTGTCCGGAGGCGCCTTTGGTGAGGTTGTCGATGGCGGAGCTGACGATGAGTCGGCCGGTGCGGGCGTCGAAGGCGCAGCCGATTTCGCACATGTTGGTCATGGTGACGTGCTTGGTGTCGGCCAGTTCGCCGGGGTCGAGGATGCGGACGAAGGGTTTGCCGTCATAGGCGGCCCGGAGGCAGTCGACGGCTGTTCCGGCGTTGGTTCCGGGCCGGGCTTGGAGGAGGATGGTGGAGTGGATGCCGCGGTTGACCGGGATCAGGTGGGGGATGAAGTTGATGACGACGGCGTCGGCGCCGGCGGCGGCGGCCAGTTCCTGTTCGATTTCCGGCAGGTGGCGATGGCCGGTGACGGCGTAGGGGCGGACGCTTTCGTTGCATTCGGGGAAGAGGTAGGGCAGTTCGACTTTGCGGCCGGCGCCGCTGACGCCGCTGAGGGAGATGGCTTCGATGCCGGTGGTTTCGACCAGTTTGGCGCCGAGGAGGGCGGCGGCCGGGAGGATGATGCTGGTCGGGTAGCAGCCGGGACAGGCGATCAAATCGGCTGTGCGGATGGCGTCGGCATAGCGTTCGGGCAGGCCGTAGACGGCCCGGCGCAGCAGGTCGGGCGCGGGGTGCGGGGTTTTGTAGTAGCGGGCGTAGACTTCCGTGTCCCGGAGGCGGAAGTCGGCGCTGATGTCGATCACCTTGACGCCGCGGGCCAGGAGCGGGGCCGCGAATTCCGCCGCCAGGCCATGCGGCAGGGCGAGGAAGGCCACCTCGGCCAGGGCGGCGATCTGTTCGGGATCCGGGTTGATGAAGGGCAGCCGGCATTCCCGGTAGCGGGGGAAGACGGCGCCGGCGGTCTGGCCGGCGTATTGCCGGGAGGTGACGGCGGTCAGTTCCGCGGCGGGGTGGCGGAGCAGGATTCGCAACAGTTCTTCGCCGGCGTATCCGGAAGCGCCGACAATCGCCACGCGTGTTCTGGTCATGAGGCTGTTCCGTAGAGTGGTGGTAAGGTCGTTGACGGGAAGAAAAAAAAACCGGAAGCAGCGGCGGCCCGGAGAGGGCTGCCGCTGGATCCGGAGCGGTAGAAGAGTCGATGGACGGATTAGCGCTTGGAGAACTGGAAGCGCTTGCGGGCTCCGGGCTGGCCGGGTTTTTTGCGTTCTTTTTCGCGGGAGTCGCGGGTGATCATGCCGGCGCTCTTCAGGACGGCGCGGAATTCCGGCTTGAATTTTTCGAGGGCGCGGGCGATGCCGTGCCGGATGGCGCCGGCCTGGCCGGCGATGCCGCCGCCCTGGACGAGGGTGTAGATGTCGAAATCGCTGGTGGTGCCGGTGATGACGAGGGGCTGGAGGACATAGCCCTGCTCGGACAACGTCGGGAAGTATTCGGCGAATTCGCGTTTATTGACGGTGATTTTGCCGGTTCCGGGTTTGAGATGGATGCGGGCGCTGGCGGTCTTTCGACGGCCAACGGCGTGAATGACTTCTTGCGTCTGCGTCATGCTGGGAAATCCTTTGTCCGGGAGTTGCTTATATAATAAATGGTAATGTCAGGCAATCACTTCACCGCGAACGGGACGGCTTTCTGGGCCTCGTGTGGGTGGGCTGGCCCGGCGTAGATTTTGAGTTTGCCGAACTGGGTGCGGGCGAGGCGGCCTTTGGGCATCATGCCCAGGACGGCGTCATGGATGAGCCGGGTGGGGTTCTTGGCGCGGACGACGTCGGCGGTCTGTTCCTTCAACCCGCCGATGTAGCCGGAGTAGTTCTGGTAGATTTTCTTGGTGTCTTTGTCGCCGGTCAGGACGACTTTTTCCGCGTTGACGACGACGATGTAGTCGCCGCAGTCGAGATGCGGGGTATAGGTTGGTTTGTGGCGGCCGCGGAGCATGTTGGCGATTTGGACGGCCAGGCGTCCGAGCACTTGCCCGGTGGCGTCGATCACATACCAGTTGCGGATGATTTCGTTTTCTTTGGGGAGGAAGGTCTTCATGGGTGTTGTACTCGGTCAAGCTATGTTTTAACGGTTTTTCCTAAAATACTTGCAAAGGAAGAAATAATTTAAGCCGGATCTGGGGATTTTCAACCCGCTTCCTGAAACAAAGGCGAAAAAAGTGTAATCGGTCAGCCATTGCATCTGGCGGCCCAAGTAGGCGCCTCAGGCCCTGAGGCGCTCAAGCGTTGACTCCTCTATCGCTCAATTCTCAATGGGTGACCGATTACAAAAAAACCGCCCACTGTCGAGGCGGCAAATGGAACTACGGCAAATCAGCATTATATTGCTTCTGCGTTCAAATTCCGGAAAAAACACCTCGAAATATTCAAGCCAGGGGAAGTTCATGCACGAAGCCGTTGTCCTCCAATACTTGTCTGAAACAGGCGCTCTTCTGGAAGGCCATTTTCTTCTCCGCAGCGGTCTCCACAGCGACCGCTATTTCCAAGCCGCCCTCGTCCTGCAGCATACGGTCATCGCCGCCAAGCTGTGCGCCGCCATGGCCGAGGCATGGGAAGGCCAAAACATCGAAACCGTCATCTCGCCCGCCATCGGCGGCATCCTGGTCGGCCAGGAAATCGGCCGCTGCCTCGGCGTCAAAGCCATCTTCGCGGAAAAAGACGAACAATCCAACCTCCTCCTCCGCCGCGGCTTCACCCTGAAGCCGGGTGAACGCGTCCTGGTCGCCGAAGATGTCATCACCAAAGGCGGCCGCGTCCAGCAAACCCTCGATCTGGTCCGAGCCCAGGGCGCCATCCCGGTCGGCATAGCCGCCATGGTTGACCGCAGCGCCGGCGGCGTCGACTTCGGAATCCCCTTTCGAAGCCTGGTCAAACTCAACCTCCCGACCTTCGAACCAACCCAATGCCCGCTCTGCCAAAAAGGCATCCCCATCGACAAGCCCGGCTCCAAATAATCATACCGCCGTACCGCCTCCACCGGACCGGCGCCTCCACCCGGTCGCGCAACGTCATCCCGCAACGGCGCCATCACCCCTCGACAGCAGGCCGGCAACGCCGGCCCGTCGATAGCTCCCAACCACAAAAAGTCATCTCATGATTCAATGGATAATGAAAAAAATATTCGGCAGCCGCAATGCCCGGTTGCTGAAAAAACTGCAGCCGACGGTCGCCCGCATCAATGCATGCTTCGCCGGCTACGCGTCCCTCACCGACGACCAGCTGAAGGCCAAAACCCAGGAATTCAAGGAACGGCTGCGCCAGGGCGAAACCACCGACGACCTTCTCTGCGAAGCGTATGCCGTCGTCAAAGAAGCCTGCCGGCGCCTGTGCGGCACCACGGTCAGAGTGACCGGCCATGACCTCGTCTGGGACATGGTCCCGTTCGACGTCCAGCTCGTCGGCGCCATCGCCCTGCACCAGAACCACATCGCGGAAATGGCCACCGGCGAAGGCAAAACCCTTGTCGCCATCATGCCCCTGTACCTGAACGCTCTGACCGGCCGCAATGTCCAGCTCGTCACCGTCAACGACTACCTCGCCCGCCGCGACTCGGAATGGATGGGACACGTCTACACCTGGCTCGGACTGACCGTCGGCTGCCTCCAGAACAACCAGTCATCCGCCGTCCGCCGCGAACAGTACGCCTGCGACATCACCTACGGGACCAACAGCGAATTCGGCTTCGACTACCTACGTGACATGGGCATGGCCATGTCACGCGAGGAAATGGTCCAGCGCGACCACTACTTCGCCATCGTCGACGAAATCGACAGCATTCTCATCGACGAGGCCCGCACCCCCCTGATCATCGCCGGCCCCGCCAAAGTCTCCACCCACATGTTCGAGAAAATCCTGGTCGCTAACCGCGGCGAGATCGCCCTTCGGGTTATCCGTGCCTGCAAGGAGTTGAATATCCGCACGGTGGCCGTCTATTCCGAGGCGGATGCGAACTCCATGCACGTCCAGATGGCGGATG
>JAKLHU010000440.1 GCA_022709995.1 Verrucomicrobiota bacterium
TCTCCTTTGTACGGCAGGCTGAAGCCTGTACATCATACGGCGGCAGGCTGAAGGCTGAACACCATACGGCGGCAGGCTGAAGGCTGAACACCATACGGCGGCAGGCTGAAGCCTGTACACCATACGGCGGCAGGCTGAAGCCTGTACACCATGCGACGGCAGGCTAAAGGCTGTACACCATACGGCGGCGGTCATTCCGCGAACAGGGGGAGCCAGAAAGCCACGGAGAGGTTGCCGGCCTTGTCTTTGGCCTGGCAGCGGAACCACTGCTGGCCTTTGAATTTGGCTCTCAACGCATTGAGGTCGGTGTCGGTCAAATTGGTGAAGGAGTGGGTCCAGAGGTCTTTGTTGAGGTCGTCGACGGCGGTGGCTTCGAGGGAGGCGACGCCGCTGGCGTCAAAGGCGGTCCATTTGAGCTGGTCGGGCTTGCCGGCTTCGGCCGGTCCATGGATGAACATGTCGTCGAGGTAGATGATGTCGTTGTTCGTCGTGCCGCGGCGCTGGAATTCGATGGATTTGAAGGTCAGGTTTTTGATGGCGTCCTCGGCGACGCCGATTTTGCGCAGGGCTTCGAGGACGTTGAAGGAGACGCGCTGCCATTGTCCTTCGATCCAGGTGAAGGTCTGGTTGCGGTTCAATTCGGTGGCGGAGGTGCCGGGGCGGGTCAGGGAGAGCGTGTAGGCGCGGTCGGCCGTCGTGGTCAGGACGATTCGGAACATTACGTCGCTGCGGGGGTTGTTGTTGGCGAGGCGGAAGGAGAGGCAGGGATGGCGGGACGGTTGCCAGGCGATGGCTTGGCTGAGGTCGCCCTGCGAATGATAGGTGGCGTGGGAAAGGAAGGGCGTGCGGCCGACATTGTTGATGACTTCCAGCGGGTTGTGGCGGCCGGGGGTGAGTTGAGGGCTGGAAGAGCGGTAGCCATCCCAGTTGATGAACCAGTTGACGGCGGCGCCAAAGGTGAGGGAGTACCAGGACGGGCCAGTCTTGTCAGAGGCGTAGTCGATCTTGATCGGAACGGTGACGCGTTCCGTCTGGTTGCCGGCGCCGTCAACGATGTTGTCGATGGCAAACGAAAAGGTGTCGCCGTCCTTGGCCTGGTTGAAATGGTTGCGGAACAGGAACGGGTGGTTGAGCTGAAGCTGGTCGGCGGTGCCGGAATGGGCATACACGTTCGTCCACTGCGGCATCGCGATTTCCTCGTTGGCGACGAGGAATTTGGCTTTTTCGATGTTCCAGGGGGCGGCGCCGGAGTTGTCGAAAGTCATCGTGAGCATGGTGCCGTTGTGATGCGGGTGGCTGGAGGCGACGATGGCGGTGGTGGCCGCCAGCGGTTTGGTATCGAGCAGGAACGGCAGGTCGCTGACGTGCGACTCGACGCCGCGGGCGTCCTTGGCCTTGAGAAGCAGGTGGCAGGGGCCGTCGGGGATGTCTTTCAGGCTGGGCGTGATGGCGGCGCCGGGCTCATGCCGCGTCCAGGCCAGCGCCGCCAGCATTTTTTCTTCCTGGTCCGACGCGGGCGTCGGACCGGCCAGGACGGCGCTGAAGACGTCGGCGACGCCGTCGGCGTCATAGAAGCGTGGTGTGCAGGAAAGCTGTTCTGCCGTCTTGACGGCCGGGCCGAAAACCAGGTCGTCAAGCTGATAGCGGCTGTAGCGGCCGGTCTGATCCGGGGAGCCGATGGAAGCGATTTTGAAGGCGTTGGGCGTGAAGCGCGCCACCGAGAAGGGCTGGCTGACAAAAGCGTCGGCCGTGATCCCGATCCACGTCCGCCAGGTTTCGTCAAAGACGAGGTCGTGGGCGTGACGGACTGCCAGGGCGCTGGCGGAGTCGTCCGGCGTCAGGCGGACATGATGGCTGTTGCGGAAACTGAGGCTGACCTGGGCCATGTCCCAGGCGCGGTAGCGGAATTGGACCAGCGGGTAATTGGCGATGGAGAAATTCATGCTGAAGGGTGTTTCCAGGGCCTGGTCATTGGCGGTGTTGCGGACCTGCAGGAAGGCGCCCTGGCGGTTGTCGCCTTGGCGGATGGCCATGCGTTGGCTGGAGAACTGCAGGGGCGGCGGCTGGCCGTTTTCGAAGGTCATGACGATGGGGCTGAAGCCTTCGACCGCCATGAGGGCTGGCGGCGCGTTGCGGCGTTCCGGGGCGGTGGCGGGGAGGATGATTTCCCGGGCGGGGGCAGCGCCGATTTTGACTTGGAAGGCGACGGCGCCCGCGGCGATGGCTTTTTGGACATCGTCGGTCTTGGGCAGGAAGGCCCGGATGGATTCCTGGTCGTCGTATCGTTCCAGGGTGAGAGGCTGGCCCAGGCAGGACAGGGTGACTTCGGCGAAGCGCGGGTCGACGTAGTCGGCGGCATGGGTGAGGCGGACGGCGTCGGCGGTTTCATTGTCCCAGGCCAGGGTGACGGGCATTTCCGGGCGGGGCATGACCCAGGCCAGTTGCTGGACCAGGGATTGGCGTTGGTGGCGCAGGGTGATCCAGGCGTGGTTCAGACCGTGTTGCGAGGGCAGCCCGGCCCATTGCTCGTCCAAGGTGGCGCCGGTCGGCGGTTTGGGGGCGTCCAGGGAGGCGCGGACGTAGCCGGTGTCTTCGGGGTCGGCCGCGATTTTGGGGCGGTTGTAGAAGATCGGGACGAACTGGCTGATGGCGTAGGCTTCGCCGGGGCCGTTGCCCTGGATGCCGTTGGCGATGGCGTCAAGTTGTTCAATGCCGAAGCCATCCGGT
>JAKLHU010000441.1 GCA_022709995.1 Verrucomicrobiota bacterium
CGCCGCCGCCGGCCACGACTTCTCCCTTGCCTGTTTGGGGTGAGGTCATCGTTTGAGCCAGAGCACGGCGGTTTCCGCCGGTCCGAGCCGGATGGGGGCAGATTTCACCATCCCGTCCGCGGTCATGGGCAGGGCCACGCCGCCGGGCAGACTGGCATCGATCAGCTGGACGCAGGGCGCCGTGAAGCGAATCGTCGCCGTCCGAACCTGGTCGAGGTCGGGGTTCTGCACGAAGACGTAGTCATTGCCGTCTTCGGCGTGGCGGAGAATGACTTCCAGAACATCGCCGTCGGCCCAGGCGGCCCGGCCGGCCCGGTCTTTAAGCAGGGCGGCCAATTCGGCGCCGGGGGCGTCCGTGCCAAAGCCGGCGCCGGGGGCGATTTGCAGGACATAGCCGTTGGCATGACGCGTTTCGGCGGCCCAGGCCTTGCCGCCCGCCTTCAGCTCACGGCCAGCCGCCGTCGCGGCCGCCAGGGTGCGTTGGAAGGCGTCGGCCGGCCGGGCCAGCTCGTCCGCGGCCGGCAATTCCGCCAGGGCCACGAGCGTGCCGCCGCCATTGACGAAAGCGGCCAGCTGCGTCTGCAAGGCAACCGCCAGGTACGGCGCCCGCGGCAGCAGGACGGCGTCAAAGTCACCCAGGGAGACGCGGCCGTCCAGGATAAATTCCTCGGGCAGGCTTTCATAGACAAAGCCATTGTCCTGGAGGAAGTTGTGGAATTGCTGCATATCGCCGGCAACACTGGATGAAGGCCGCTGGTTGCGCATGGTGGCCGACGGCTGCAGGAGCAGGATGCGGCCGGGAGCAATGGCGCTGTGGGTCAGGACCCAGTCGAATTTTTCCAGCTTGCGGAGGGCGGTGCCGAGGGCGGGGGCGCAGTAGCGCATGGTGGTGAGGTCATGGCGGAGGCTCATCCAGTTGCCGTTGTAGGTGAAGATGTACGCACCGGTTGTGTAAGAGTACCATTTCATCTGCAGGGTGCGGCCCCACATCAACGACCTGGCGACGTGTTTTTCCAGACCGCGGCGCTGGGCGTGTTCCTCCTCGATGCGGTCCTGGGCGTCCTGGCAGCCCCAGAAGTCCTCCATGTAGGCCAGGCCGCGGCGGTAATGGCGGTTCATGCTGTTGAGATACGGATAGACCATCTGCATGCGCGGGGCGCGGCAATGGTGGGAGACGATGTCGCAGACATCGAAGACTTGCGCGCCGTTCATGTCGTTGATCAGGCCGCTGAAGCGCGCCACGGTCGGCTTGGCCGGATCGGCGGTTTTGATGGCCCGGTTGATGCCGCGCAGGTAGTCCATGTAGCTGTTTTCCCGGAAAATTTCGAATTCCGCGTCGAGCGGGGTGACGGTTTCGCGTTTTTTGGCCAAGGGGTCTGGCGGTTGCACGGCGGCGGTGAAGTCGGCGAAGCTGGTTCCGAGGGCGGCGTTGACGGCGGCGATGTCCTGGTAGCGGCGGCGGAGGTGTTCCTGGAAGGCGAGGGTCGCGTGCTTGCCATAGCCGATGCTTCTGGCGCCGGCTTTGGTGGTGAAATTCATCAGAGTCTCGGCCGCGAATTCATAGAACAGGACGCGCGGCTCCTTGGCGCCGAAGGCGGCGTATTCGCCCAGGTAGTCGTTGATGTACTGTTTGACGGCCGGGTGGAAGAAATTCAGGCTGTAGCTGTTGCCGTCGCGGTGACTGGCGACTTGTCCATCCCAGGAGACGCGAGCGAAATCGGGATCATTTTTGTGCTTCTCGTAGAACCAGGCCGGTGCGTACATTTGGTCGTGAGTGCCGAAATTGAGGTACGCGAAGGTGCCGGCAAAGCCGCTGGCCGTCTGCGCGTCGCAGGCCGCCGTGATATTGGAAAAGTCGCGTTCGGTCTCGGTATGGACGGCCGGTTTGCCGGGCGCCGAGGAATGGAATTCGAAGCCGAACGGCTTTTCCGCCTCGATGAACTGGGTCGGGCTCCAGGCGCCGATCAGCAGGCGGTTCATGCGGCCGTCGCCTTCGAGCGCCTTCTGGTCGCGGGAAGCCGGGCCGAAATGCGGCGGCAACCCGGCGTCGGGCGTCGCGTTCCAGGATGATTTAAGGCTGGCGTCCAAGGCGTTGAGGGCATTGCCGAACTGGTTGGCGGTCTGCTGGAACGTCGTCCAGTCATCGTCTTTGCCGGAGGCGAAGGCTTTGTCGTAGGCGGCGTACATCGCCTGCAGGAGTTGCTCGGAGGCCGCGAAAGCCTGCCGTTCGGCGGCGAGAGCGCGGCCCGCATAGGCGGCGGCGCGTTCCGCTCCCCGCAGGTCGGCCTCGACCTGGGCGGACTGCCAGAGCAGGGCGTTGTAGCGTTGGCCGGCGTGATAGACGGCGCCCTTGGCCTCGTTGTGCTTGGCCCAGCGGTTCAGGGGCGGAGCGCCGACTTCAACGCCCAAAGTCCAATTGGTCCAGACATCGGGTTTCACCCATTGCGGATCGATTTTTTCAAAGACGATGTTGTCGAACCAGACGCTGCCCTGGGTGTGTTCGACGCCAAGCAGGAACTGCCAGCTGTAGTTGCCTGCCGGGACCTTGAAGTAGCCGAGCCATTTCTCCCAGCCGTTCGCCTGCGGGACGATCTTCTTGCGCATGGGCAAGGCCGTGAAGTTGATTTTCCCGGGTTCCTGCTGTTTGGGGTCGACCGGCACCCGGAAGTTGATCCGGTAGGTAATGGCGCGGCTGTCCACGCCGGGCGACTTGCGAACGAG
>JAKLHU010000442.1 GCA_022709995.1 Verrucomicrobiota bacterium
CTCTTTTTTTATCTTTCTCCCCCTGCCCTCATTCTGTCAGATAGGGAGGGGCAAGTCAACCCGGCGCTTTTAATATAATCCTTATATATGAAGGCCACCCCCGCCAACGAAAAATTCTACTGGAACGCCCGCGCCGCCAACGCCAACAACCCGCGCGGACTCTCGCCGTATTTCAGAAAATAATACAGGAAAAAGTCGTGCAACTCATAGTTGCCCAGGAGTTCTTCCGTGTGCTGCGCGCCCGGAAGCAATTCCGGAGAAACCGGCGTCGCATGGATATCAAGCAATAAGCGTGCCAACTCCGGCGACGGCGTGATCGAAGCATAGTATTCGACCAGGTATCGCACCAGGGTCTTGGGCACGCCGCAGTTGACGCAGTACATGGACATGTGGTCGCCATTGAAGGTGCTCCACCCAAGGGCGATTTCGGACAAGTCGCCGGTGCCGACGACCAGGCCGCCAGTGGCATTGGCAAGGTCCATGAGAATCTGCGTCCGTTCCCGGGCCTGCGAATTTTCATAGACCACGTCGAGCTTGGCCGGGTCATGGCCGATATCGTGGAAATGCCCGGTCACGGCGTCCTGGATGTCGATGATGCGCAATTCCGCGCCCAATTCGCCGGCGACGGCGACGGCGTTGTTCTTGGTCCGGCTGGTCGTGCCCATGCCGGGCATGGTCACCCCGAGAATGGTCGTGCGCGGCAATTCGAGCATGTCGCAGCACCAGGCCGCCACCAGCAAAGCCAGCGTGGAGTCCAGCCCGCCGGACAGGCCGATGACCAGGCGCTGGGCGCGGCTGTGCTGCAGGCGCTTGGCCAGGCCGGTCGCCTGCAGAGTGAAGATCTCCTGGCAGCGGGCGGTCCTGGCAGTGGCGTCCGAGGGCACGAACGGATGCTTGGCCAGAGCAAAGAAGGCGGCGTCCGGCGCTGCCGGCAGGGGCGCCAACTCGACCGTGCGGACGGGTGCGGCCGGCACGTCGTTGTGGCTGGTCCAAGCGCGGCGCTGGCCGTCCAGCCAGGCGATTTTGACATCAGCCGTCACGGTCGCGCCCTCGCGTTCGAAGCGCTGGTTTTCGGCAAGCAGGCGGCCATTGACGGCGATCATGGCATGGCCGCTGAAGACCAGGTCGCTGGTGGATTCGTGGACGCCGGCGCCGGCGAGCATGTAGACGGCGGAGAGCCGTCCACTCTGGCCAACGACCAATTCGCGCCGATATTCGGCCTTGGCCACCAATTCCGGTCCGGCCGACAGGTTGCAGATGACCTGGGCCCCTTGGAGGGCCAGATTGTTGGAAGGCGGCGTGACCACCCACAGGTCTTCGCAGAGTTCGATGCCGAGCTTGACGCCGCCGGCATCCAAAAGCAAGTCATTGCCCAGCGGCACCGGTTCGCCGTTGACTTCCACCGGCGAACCGTCATGCTCGCGAATGGAACGAAATTGTCTTTTTTCATAAAATTCGCGATAATTCGGCAGATAAGTCTTGCCGACGAAAGCGAGCAGGCGCCCGTTCTGGAGGACGGCCGCGACGTTGAACAGCCGCGTTCCCTTCAGCAGCGGCAGTCCCGCGATCAGCACGGCCGGCCGGCCGGCCGTCGCGGCCCGCAGGCGTTCCAGGCCGGCCAAGGCGGCGGCCAGCAAAGTCTCCTGCTCGAACAAATCGCCGCACGTGTAGCCGGTCACGGACAGCTCGGGAAACAGCACGACCGCCGCGCCGCGCTCTGCCGCCGAATCGTAGATTTCTACCATCCGGTCGACATTGTACGATGGGTTCCCCACCCGCATCGGCGGAACCGCTGACACCAGTCGATACAGACCTTCGATTCGCATCGTTCTTCTCCTTGTTCCGGGAGCCCTGTCATCCCAGCCAGGCCATGACCCGACCCGCAACGGCCCGGCCGTCCGCCAGGGCGCGGACGACCAGCGAAGGGCCTTGCGCCGCGTCACCAGCCAAAAACACGGATTCGGCATCCTCTATACCGTAATGCGAAAGGAGCTGAGTGCGAGTCTGCCGGAGAAAACCCAACGCCAAAAAGGCCAGATCGCAGGCGATGACTTCGGACGGCCCGGCAAGCGCGAACCGCAACGGCCGGCCGGCCGGCGACATCTCCCACCGCACCGGGGCGACCTCCACGCCGGCCAGACGACCGCCGCGGTCCAGAAAGCGGACGCTGTCCAAGCCCCAGCGGCGCTCGCAGCCCTCTTCATGGCTTGACGACGTGCGCATCTGGTACGGCCAATCCGGCCAAGGCGTCGAGGCCGACCGCGTCGCCGGCGGCATCGGCATGATTTCAATCTGGGTGACGCTGGCGGCGCCGTCGCGTCGGCACGTGCCGACGCAATCGCTGCCGGTATCGCCGCCGCCGATGACGAGAACGTTTTTGCCGCGCGCGCTGATCGGTGGCGCCGGCAGTTCGCCGGCGTTGGCGCGGTTGCGGCCGGCGAGAAACTCAAGCGCCAGGTGGACGCCGGGCAGTTCCCGGCCGGGCAGGGCCAGGTCGCGGGCCAGCGGCGTGCCGATAGCCAGGACGATGGCATCATGGCGCCGGGCCAGATACGACCCGGAGACGTCGGTCCCGACGTGCGTACCGAGCACAAATTGGACGCCGGCCTGGGCCAGCAAAGCGCCGCGCCGCTCCACCATCTTTTTGGCCAGCTTGAAATCGGGGATGCCATAGCGCAGCAGCCCGCCGGGTGACGCGTTGCGATCATAGACGGTCACAT
>JAKLHU010000443.1 GCA_022709995.1 Verrucomicrobiota bacterium
CTGGATGGCGGTGCGCTGCAGGTAGTGCATCACGCCGCGCTTGCCGCCCATCTCCTCGCCGCCGCCCGCGCGACCGGGGCCGCCGTGCACGAGGGTTGCGAGTGGCGAGCCGTGGCCGGTGTTCTCCTTGCTGTCTATGCCGAGGAAAAAAGCACCGTGCCCCTGGGGTACGCCCTCTGCGCCATTGGCCCGGCTGGCGCCATCCCCCCCGACCTGGGCGCCAACAACGCCGCGAAGCTCAAGACGCACCTGGAACAGAATGCCCTGGGCGGCGACCTCAGCGCCCTGCTCGCGCCGCCGACGCCGGAACCAGCCCCGGAACCGCCCCCGAAACCGGCCTACCGGGCCGCCCCCGCCGCCAAAGCCCTGGCCAAACAACATCACCTCGACCTCGCCGACGTGGCCGCTTTCTGCGGACGTGACATGGTCCACCGCCAGGACGTCGAGGATTTTCTGGCCGCCCAAAAACCGGTGCCTCCGGCCGCCCCCGCACCGGCGGCGGCGGCCCCGGCGACCGCCCCGGCAGCGGCGGCGGCCAGGTCAACCCCAGTTTCATCCCCGGCGCCGGCCGCGCCGGCAGGCCGCCGCGTCGCCTTGGTGACTGGCGCCAGCGGCGGCCTGGGCGCCGCCATTGCCCGCCGGCTGGCCAGGGACGGCGTCGCCGTGGCCATTCACTGCCACACCGGCCTGGCCGCGGCGAACCGCCTGGCCGAGGAATTGCAGGCCCAGGGCGCCGTCGGCGTTGTCTTTGCCGCCGATCTCGCCGACGCTTCTGCCGCTCAACGTCTGGCGGAAGACGTGCTCGCCCATTTTGGCCGCCTGGACATCCTGGTCAACAATGCCGGTTTTCTGGCTGACGCCACCGTGTCTTTCATGTCCGACCAGCAATGGGAACAGAGCCTCGCCGTCAATTTGAACGCGCCGTTTCGCCTGATGCGCGCCGCCGCCATGACCATGGCCCGGCAACGCTGGGGCCGGATTGTCAACATGTCCTCCGACGCCGCCCTCATGGGATCGGCCAACCGCTCCAACTACGCCGCCGCCAAAGCTGGCCTGCTGGGCCTGACCCGCTCGGCCGCCCGCGAACTCGCCGGCCTCGGCGTGCGCGTCAACGCCGTCAGTCCAGGTTTCATCGACACCGCCATGACGGCCGCCATCACCGACAAGAAACGCCAGGACCTCCTCAAGGAAATCCCAGTCCGGCGTTTTGGCCGGCCGGATGAAGTCGCGGCCCTGGTCGCCTTCCTCTGTTCGCCGGAAGCCGATTACATCACGGGACAGGTCTTCGCCATTGACGGCGGGCTGTTCATGGGCTGAGACGCGGCCTCCGGTCCGGCGCCGCCGCGGTGTTCGCTCCCCGGCTTCGCCCCTGCCGCTTCCCGCTTCCCGCGCCTGCACTTCAATTGCAAGGGAATTGCCATGCGCACGTACATCACCGGAATGGGCCTGGTTTGCGGCCTGGGAAAAGTCGTCGCCGACGTGTTTCATCGTCTCTGCGCCGGCGAGCACGCGTTTCGGGACATCGACCGTTTTCCGACCGAGCCCTATGCCCAGAATCGTGGCGGCGAACTCCCCCCCGAGCTTGAAGAGGAACTGCGGGCCGCTTTTCCGGATGATGACTTGAGCCTGGCCATGACCGTCGACGCCGGCCGCCAGGCCCTCGCCCAAGCCGGCTTCAGCAGCGAATGCCACCCCCGCCGCGGACTCGTCCTGGCCACGAACTTCGGGGCCATGGAAGCCTTGGAATGGGCCTGGCGCGAACGCCATGACACCGGCCGGATGGACGCGGCCTCGTTCCAGCTCGTTGACGGCCTGGCTGACCAGATTGCCCGCCAACTCGGCTGCGGCGGACCCATGGCCCAGATATCCATGTCCTGCGCCTCCGGGGCGGCGGCCGTGGCCGTGGCCCAGGACATGCTGGCCGCCGGCAACGCCGAGCAGGTGCTGGTGGCGGCATATGACGACCTCAGCGAATTCTGCTGGTGCGGACTGAGCAACCTCCGCACCATCACGACCGACATCATGCGCCCGTTTGACGCCAAACGCTCCGGGACGATTTTCAGCGAAGGCGCCGCCGCCCTCCTCCTGGAGGCGCGGCCCGCGACTGGCCGCGTCCTGGCGACGGTCGCCGGCGCGGCCACCGGCAACAACGCCTTTCACATCACCGCTCCTCCCCAGGACGCCGACGGGTCGCGGCAGGTCATGGCGGCCGCCTTGGCCCAGGCCGGCCTGGCGCCGACCGCCGTCGACCACGTCTGCGCCCATGCCACCAGCACGACCGCCAATGACTCGACCGAGACGGCGGCGTTGCGCAACCTCTTCGGCGACCATCTCGGCGGCATGACCGTCGCGGCCCACAAGTCGCAGCTCGGCCATCTCCTGGGCGCGGCCGGCCTAGCCGAGGCCGTCGTGACCGTCATGGCCATGCGGACAGGCGTCATTCCGCCGACGATCAATCTGACCGAACAGGACCCGAAATGCCAGCCGCTGGACTGCGTGCCCGGCGTCGCCAGGGCCAGGACGATTGCGACCGCCGTCACCAACTCCGCTGGCATCGGCGGCAACAACGCCGCTCTGGCCTTGCTCGCCGGACATCGCCCCGCCGACCGCCTCTTCGCCAACATCTTGCATGAGCGGCTGATTGGGATCTGCGAAACGCTTGATGGCCAGATTCTCGCTAGCCTTCTCGCCGCCGGACTGAATGAACTCAGT
>JAKLHU010000444.1 GCA_022709995.1 Verrucomicrobiota bacterium
CTTTTCCGTCGGAGGCAGAAGGCGCCATCGCGGGCGGTTTCGGCCAGCCACTGGCGGAGCGCGCGGGGGAGGCAGGGCGAATCGGCAAAAATGGCCGCATCGGCGATGCCTTCGTTATAGAAGCGTTTCCAGAGTGCGGCCGGCGGGTAGTTGTGCGAATGCTCGACGGCCGCATCGGGGACATAGGCCAGCGTCCAGCCCAGGTGTTTCAGTCGCCAGCTCCATTCAACGTCTTCGGAGTACTGCAGGCGTTCATTAAAGGGGTGTTCAAGAAGCAGTTGCCGCCGGGCCGCGGCGCTGGCGAGGGAAAAGAAGTGTCGCCAGCCGGCGGCGGCGCGGCCGTCTCCAAAAGCGCGGGCGTGGTCGCGTCGCACCATGGGCCAGGCGTCGGGGCGCGGGTCCTGGCGGGCGAAGGCGGCGGCGACGGCCGGGTCGGCGAACGGCCGGGTCAGGTTTGCCAGCCACTGGTCATGGGTGACGATGGCATCGGCGTTGTTGAAGACCACGATGTCGCCGCGGGCGGCGCGGACCGCGCGGTTGAGGACTTTGCCGGGGACGTAGCCGCCTTCCGGCGGCGGCAGCCGGAGCGCATCTGGCCAGGCGGCAATGACTGCCGCCGTGCCGTCGGTCGAACGGTCGTCGCAGAAGATGACCTCGAAATCGGTGTGTGTCTGCCGGCGCAGGCCGGCCAGGGTCCGGTCGATGAAAAGCCGGTCATTGTGCGACCTGATGACTACCGACAGTGTGGGCATCCGGACTTGGTCCTCCCGGGAGGGGTCGGCCGGCCAGCCGGCGACTATTTCTGCAAGGCTTCGACGGCTTCTTTGACGGTGTCGAAGATGTCGAAGATCTTGTAGGCTTTGGTGATGTCGAAGACGATCCTGGCCTTGCCCTGCAGCTTGGCGATTTTGATGTCGCCGCCGTTGTCGAAGTTGCGCTGCAGGATGAAGACCATGGCGCCCAGGCCGGTGCTGTCGATGTATTCGAGTTTTTCCAAGTCGACGACGATGCGGTTGTTCTGGGCGATGATATCGGTCAGGGTCTGCTTGTACTGGTCGGCGCAGTCGGCGGTCAAGCGGCCCACGACTTCCACGACCGGTACGTTGTTGACCTTTTTCAGTTGCAGCTCCATGGTAAATCTCCTCGGGTCGTCCTGTCAACGTGGTCGGTAGGCATCCGGTTCGGCCGGGCTGTCAAGTAGTGAAGTCCTTACTATCCATTGGCGAAGAAGGAAAGTCAAGAATGGCGGGCGTGTTTTTTCAGCATCTCGATGCGTTTCATCATCAGTGGGAAGAAGTCGTCGACCGCTCGGATGGGGCAGTCGTCGAACGGGTGGGTGCTGAAGATGGCGGCCTGCGATTCCGCTTCTTCGGGGGCGTAGCCGTGCATTCCGGGCAGGGGTTTCAGGCCCATGTCCGAGGGCACGATCTGGATGCCGTTGTCAAGCAGGAAAATGGCTTCGCCGAACTGGTGGTCGGGGCAGGCGATGCCGTAGCGGCGCATGTCCTCCTGGCTGAGCCAGTGTCCGGGGGCCGGGGTCAGCGCGTCGATGAGGGCGGGGCGGGTGGCGGGATTGAGGAACCAGAATCTGGCCATGGTGGAATCATAGCAGGCGCTGTAGTCGGCGCCGAAGCGGAGGTTGAGTTTGGCGATGGCGGCCTGGAGATCGACCGTGCCGCGCAGGGGGGTCATGCCGTGGTCGGAGATGACGGTCAGGCAAACCTGGTCGTGATGTTCTTTGGCGATGCGGAGGAGGGTCCGGCATTCGTCGCTGTAGTCTTCCAGTTGGCGGCGGATGACGTCATCGTGGCTGACATGCTGGTGGAGCAGACCGTCCAGTTTGGCGGCGTAGATGAAGAGGAAGCGCATGGCCGGGTCAGCCGCCTGGGCGCGGGCGGCGGCCAGATTGGCGGTTTCGGGCCGGCGCCAGTCGGACATGTGGAAGTTCAGGCCGGAGGCGATCAGTGCGTCCTGGAGGTTGGCCGTCGGCGCCAGTCCGCCGGGGGCGAAGATGTCGTGTTTCTCGCTGTAGTTGTAAAAGGGCAGACGGTCGAACGGGACGCTGTAGAGTTGAAAGTAGCCGGTGTAGCCAAGCACGGTCCGCGTCAGGCGGGACAGGTGGTGCCGGATGCGGCCGCGCTGCCAGAAGGTTTTGGGTCGCAGCACCGGATTGAGGTAGCGGAACAGCCGGAAGGGTGAATGTTCGGGATCGTGATAATACAAGCTCAGATGGCGATGCACGTCCGGCCGTTGTCCCGTCAGAATCGTCGGCAGTGCCGTGCAGGAATAGCCGAACTGCATGGCAACGGCCTGGCGGCAGGGCAGCACGTCGGGTAAAAAGGCGTACTTTGCCGCGATTTGCCAGCCGAGGGCGTCAATGAACAGGAAGATTTGGAGTGGATTGCCCATAAAAGCAGCCATCGTCATGCATTGGTGGTGGAAGCGGCCGCAATGCGATTGTTCCGAACGCGGTGTCGGCACGGCTGCTCTGGTCGCCGGAGAGCGTCGCGTCGGGGCCAAGTCGCCGTTCTGGCCGGCGGGGAAAGGGCCGACGGCGCCGGGTTGGAGATGACGGGACTGGCTGGGGGCGGTTGTCGCCGTTGCCGTCGTCGCCAGCAAGCGGGGGGCTGGGCGTTGCCTGGGGCATGTCTGTTTTTAATTCTGTTCATAAATGTAATGTTCTTTTTGAATTCTTCCTCTCTGC
>JAKLHU010000445.1 GCA_022709995.1 Verrucomicrobiota bacterium
GATCCATGAAAGACACCCAGGAAGACGGCGACGCCAGAAAATTTCCGGCTTTGCTCAAGCGCATTCTCAATCGGCATGGGATTCGGAATGCCGAACTGGCCGGGATTTTGGGCGTCACCTCGCAGTACGTGTCCAAATTCCTCTGCGGGATCAGCATGCCGAATCGGGCGCAGATGAACAAAATTCTGGAATATCTGACCACCCGGCATATTCCGGTTGACCTGCGTCGGCAGCTGATCAGCGGCTATGTGGAAGACAAGACCGGCTTTTTCTATGAAATCGCCGATCTGGAATTCAATGCCAAGGACCAGTGGGAGAAAAAACTGCTGACCGACTTCCGGCTGCTGTCGTCGAATGCCCGCAAGGAAGTGCTGGGCTACATCAGCAAAATTTTGATTGACTCGTTGTGAACGACGGCCATCAGGACATCATGGGACTGCGAATTCTTCTGGGTGGAATTCCTCTGGGTTGTGACAATGTCGGCGATGAAGCCATCATTGCCTGCGCGGTTGGCTGCTTCCGGGAGATGTTTCCGGATGCCGTCCTGGTCGTCAGCACGGCCCGGCCGGCGGCGACGGCGGCCCGGCTTCAGGTCAAAGGAATGCCCCTGTTCGGGTTCGACGGGGAGAAGTCGTGGCGTGCATTTGCGGCCGCGGTCCACGGGTTTGATCTTTTTGTATGGGCGGGAGCGACCGGCCTTTCGGATTATCCCGCCGTTGCGGTTCGCCTGCTTCAGCGGGCGCAGCGGGCTGGAGTCAGGACCGTGATCTGGAATGTCGACATGAACGAACGGCTGAATCCGGCGTTTTATCAGGCCCGCGGCCGGCGGTTAGCCCTTCTGCAGATGGCAGCGCGGTTGACCGGGGGCCGTTTCGATGCGGTTGGCGCCTATGAAAATTGGCTTGCCAGCCGTATCGAGGCCAAGCTGGGGAGGGTGCTGCGTGGTTGCGACGCCGTGGTTGTCCGCGATCAGCAGTCGCGCGAAAAGTTATGTCGGATTGGCTACGACGGCGCCCTGGTCGGGGCCGACAGTGCCATCGGTCTGCGCAGTGCCGGGGCAGAGCAGCTGCCGGCCGTGGTCGGGGAATGGCAGGCTCGGGACATTATCGGCGTCGGCATCTCTTCCCAACAGCCGCCGGCCGATCCGGTCGCGCTGGGCGCCGCCTTCGACCAGATACTGGCGGCCGCGGAAGGACGGCGCCTGCTGTTCATACCGATGAATCCGGTAACCGATCTGGCCTGGATGCGCACCTTCCGCGCCGGTCTGCGCTTCCGGGAAAAAACTCGTCTGCTGGAGCACTGCCCCGCGCCGGAAGTCGTCCAGGCGGTGGCCGGGCGCTGCCGCCTGATCATCAGCAGCCGACTTCATCTGCTGTTGTTGGCCTCCAATGCCAATACCCCTTTTCTGGGCCTTTCCCGCGGCAGCAAAATTGACAATTTTCTGGCGGAATTCGGCCAGCGGCCCATCGGCAGCGTGGAGGGCTGCGATCCGGCTCGGCTGACGGCCGCGGTGGAAACGGTCCTGCAGGCGCCAAAGGAAGAATTTCGGCAACTCAACCAGGTGGTGCGCACCCGTCTGGAGCAACGTTTGCGGTCGGCGGCGGCAGTCGTTCGGAAGGCGGTCGCCGCCACAACGGAAGGAATGGGATAGCGCATGGGTGTCACCTCGATTACGAAAGCGGAAATGACGTTTGCGCCGTACTGCCGGAACGGCTGGCGAGGATGGATTCTGGACGACTGGCGGCAACTGCCCGAGCTGGCCGATTTGGATGCTTGGCTGCTGGATCCGCGGCAGACGGTTGTCTTGGCTGCGCCCTGCCGCACTATCAGTCGCCGGGAAACAGCTTTGGGCGCCGTATACGTCAAATTGATGCGCGGCGGCAACGATGGCGCCGTGCGCAACCGGGAAGTGATCAGCTGGTTGAAATGGACTCTGCTGCCATCCCGCGGCGAGCACATCTTGAAGGTGACGGCGGCCATGGCCGCCCACGGCCACTGCTGTCCAACCCCCGTGCTGGGCGCCCGCTGCCGCGGACGCTGGGGATACCCGCGCGAACTGTTTGTCAGCCGGGAAGTGGTTCAGCCGACGTTGGAGGAATGCCTTGTCCGCGCCGCCGGACCGGGCGAACAGCAGCATCTGCTGGCCTTCGCGGCGGAAAGTCTCGCCCGCTTCCATCGCGACCATTTTGTGCACGGCGACTTTTTACCGCGCAACGTCTGTGTCGACAGCCAAGGCGGGCACTTGTACTTTCTGGACAATGATCGCACACACCACTGGCCATTTCCACCGCCGTTCCTGCGTCAGCGCCGTAATTTGGCCCAGTTCTGTTACAATCTGATGCTGCTGGACGGTTCCGGCCAGTCCTCGTTGCCGGCGGATTTTCTCCAGGCCTATGCCGAAGCGCGCCCGGATTGGTCGTTGCGACGACGTCGGGCGGAAATCGCCTTGGTGCAAGCGCAGTGCGACCGCCGGTGGGCGATGCATGGCGTCCGCGAGCTGGCCTGGCGGGAAAAGCGCCGGCGTCAAATGGCCAGCCAGTCGGGAGACCCGGTCGGCAAGGTCGGAGAACCGCCCGCGTTGGGATGACGCCGGTCCGCCCAAGGGGCGGCGAGGCCGGTTCTGCCGTAATCGGTCACCCATTGATAATGGCGGTCCTAGTGGACAGGCGCGCCAAGTAGGCGCCTCAGGCCCTGAGGCGC
>JAKLHU010000446.1 GCA_022709995.1 Verrucomicrobiota bacterium
GCGGCAGTTCCGGTGGCGGCGGCGCTAGTCGGTGATGACAGTGGACAATAATGGACAATAGTGGATAATAGTGGATAATAGTGGACGATGGATGATAGTGGACGTTATCGGATATGATGTCATTTCGTTTTGAGACTCCGTGGGCCTTGGTGGTCTTTCTTGTTCCGGCCTTGCTCTGGCTCTGGCAGCGCCGTCGCGGCCGCGGGCGTCGGCGGGCGGCGGTGGCCTTTTCGTCCGTCGCGAACGCGTCTCGCGCCGGCTTGTCTTGGCGCCAGCGGTTGCTCTGGCTGCCGGGGGCGGTGCGTTATCTGGCGATAGCGGCCTTGGGCGTGGCCCTGGCGCGGCCCCAGGCCGGCCGGGAGCTGGTCCAGGACGTCAGCCAGGGCATCGCCATCGAAATGGTCCTCGACCGCTCCGGATCCATGCAGTATGAACTGGAATTCGAAGGCCGCACCCTCAACCGACTCGACACCGCCAAGGAAGTGTTCAAGCGCTTCGTCTTCGGACACGGCCGCAGCCTGCCGGGCCGACCCAATGATTTGATCGGCATGATCACCTTCGCCCGCTATGCCGACACCATCTGTCCCTTGACCTTGAGCCATGGCGTGCTCAAGCCCTTTCTCGACCCGGTCCGGCTCGTCGACCGCGAGGATGAAGACGGCACCGCCATCGGTGACGCCGTCGCTCTGGCGGCCGCCCGTTTGCATACCGCCGAGGAAACCATGGCTCGGCAGACCAGCAAAAACAAGGACAGCTACCAGATTAAAAGCAAAATCATCATCCTGCTCACCGATGGCGAGAACAATTGCGGCCGTCGCCGCGTCGAAGAGGCTGGCGACCTGGCCGCCCAGTGGGGCGTCAAAATCTACGCCATTGGCATCGGCGGCGGCGAGGCCTTCCGGGTCATCTCCACCCCGCTGGGCGATTACCGCCAAGCCATTTCTTTACCGCCGATGGACACCCGGCCGCTGGAAGAGCTGGCCAGCCGGACCGGCGGGCTGTTCCGTCTAGCTTCGGACGCGCAGTCGCTGCAGGCCGTCTACGAGGAAATCGACCGCTTGGAACGCAGCGAGGTCGAGTCGGTGCGCTATGTCAATTACAAGGAGCTGTATCAGCCGTTCGCGCTGGCCGGCTTGGTGCTCCTGGCCTTGGCGCAGGTGCTGACCTCAACCTGGTTCAGGAGGATTCCATGAGTCCGATTTGGCAGTCCCTGCCGATGTTGCATTTGCTGTGGCTTCTGCCCGTGTTCTGGCTGTTGTTCGTCTATGCCGGCGCCGCGCGCCGGCGCGCCTTGCGCCGTTTTGCCGAGACCGAGATGCTGAGCCGCCTGCTAACCCAGGTCAGCCCCGCCCGGCGGCGCTGGAAGCAGGCCCTCTGGCTGCTGGCGCTGGTCGGCGTGATCCTGGCGCTGGCCCGGCCCTGCTGGAACCCCGTCGCCCAGGAAGTCAAACGCCAGGGCCGAGATGTGGTTTTTGTTCTGGACGTGTCGCGCAGCATGCTGGCCGACGACTTGAAGCCCAATCGCTTGGAACGCGCCAAATTGGCCATCAACGACTGCCTGGAAGTCCTGGAAGGCGACCGGGTCGGCCTGCTGGTGTTTGCCGGCACGTCGCTGGTGCGCTGCCCCTTGACCTTGGACTACGGTTTTTTCCGCTTGATGCTCGCTGATGTCGACCCGACCACGGTATCCCGCGGGGGAACCAAGATCGGCGATGCCATGCGCAAAGTCATGAGCGATGTTTTGGACGGCCAGTTCCGGCAGTACAAGGACGTCGTCCTCATCACCGACGGCGAAGACCAGGACACCTTCCCGGTAGAAGCAGCCCAGGGACTCGGCGAGGAAGGTGTCCGCCTGCTGGCCGTCGGCCTGGGCGATGAAAACCAGGGCACGCCGATCATGGTGACGGACGAACAGGGCCAGAGGACGTTCCTGTTGGACAACGGCGAGATGGTGCGCAGTCGTCTCGACGGCGACACCCTGCGTGAAATGGTCGCCAAGACCCCGGGCGGCAAATACCTGCCGGTCGGAACCGGCAACTTTGATTTGGGCAGCATCTACCGCAGCCTGATCGCGACGGCGGACAAGCGTGAGCTGGAGTCCCAGACCATTGAACGCTACGAGGAGAAATACCAGATTTTCCTCGGCCTGAGCCTGGTTTTTCTGCTGGTCGAGGGCGCTCTGGGGGAAAGGAAACGGCAGGCATGAGACGACGACGCATATGCATCGGCATGATAAAAGTGGCTCTGGGGATGTTTCTTGCCCTGGCCGCCGGCCAGAGCTTTGGCGCCGAAGCCCGGAAACTGCTGCGACAGGGCAACGACGCGCTGAAAGCAGAACAATATGACGCGGCGTTGGACGCCTACGACAAAGCCGCCCTGGAAGCGCCGGAATCGCCGTATTTGATTTATAATGAAGGTATTGCCTGGTACAAAAAGGGCGATTTTGTCCAGGCGCGGGAACGGTTTGCAAAGGCCGTGGCGAGCACGCGGCGATTGCGGCAGCCGGACCGCGCCCTGGAAGCGCGTTGCGAACTGGCGGTCGGAAACAGCTGTTTTCGCGAGGGACGGCGACAACAGGACAGCGATCTAAAAAAGGCGGTCGAGTCATTTCATGACAGCATTGCGGCCTACGACCGGGCTTTGGACATTGACCCGGAAAATCAGGTCACCATCGAAAATCGGAAGTC
>JAKLHU010000447.1 GCA_022709995.1 Verrucomicrobiota bacterium
CTGCCTGCCCCAGGTCGTCGACACCCTGAAACGCCAGGCCGACGGCCCGGTCGCGACTGAAGACCTCGGCCTCAGCCGCCTGTCCCAGAACATCCTCCTCACCATCCATCGGCGCCGCGCCAGCTTCGACTGGCTCATCGAGCACCTCTGCCATACCAAGCCACGGCCACGACTCCGCCGACTGCTCTGGTGGGCCATGGCCGAAATCTTCTGGATGGACGGCGTCCCCGCCCCGGCCGTCGTCGACGCCGCCGTCGCCTTCTGCAAAAAAAAGCACGCGGACCAGGAAGGCAATTTCCTCAATGCCTGCTTGCGGAGGCTGACGGCAGCCAGCGCCGGCAAGACCTGGGACGAACTTTTGGCCGGCGCCCCGCCGCATGTCCACCTGGAACTGCCGGAACTGCTTTGGAAACGCTGGCGAAAGGACTTCTCCCCCGCCCAGCTCGGCGACCTGGCCGCTGTCCTGCTCCTGCCGGCCCAGACAGTCTTGCGCCGCCGGCAATGGCCGCCGGACGATCGGCCGACTCCGGAAATGCTGGCGTCGCTCCCCGCCCCCGAATGGGCGCCCGACGCCGTCCTCTTCACCGCCCCGAAATTGGCCGAGGGGGACTTGGGACGCCTGATGGCGCCAGGGTCGCCTTTCTACATCCAGGATCCATCCACCCTCCTGGCGCCGACCCTGCTCCGCGTCCAACCCGGCGAAAACGTGGCTGATCTCTGCGCCGCCCCCGGCGGCAAGGCCGTCCTCCTGGCCGAAGCCCTGCGCGGACAGGGCGCCCTTCACTGCTTCGACCGCGCCGCCGCCAAGCTCGACCGCCTGCGCGGCAATCTGGCCGCCTTCCGCAATGTCGCCGTGGCCGCCGCCGACGCCACCATGGCCACGCTTCCCCCCGCGGCTATGGACGCCGTTCTGCTTGACGTGCCCTGCACCAACACCGGCGTCATCCGCCGCCGGCCCGATGTGCGCTGGTCCTTCGCCAACGCCAAACTGCATGAGCTGACCGCCATCCAGAGAGCCATCCTGGAGGCCGCCGCCCCGGCCGTCAAACCAGGCGGCCGCCTGGTCTACAGCACGTGCAGCCTGGAACCGGAAGAAAATCACCTTCAAGTCGAAGCCTTCCTGGCGTCCCACCCGGAGTTCAACTGCCCTGTCCGGCGACTGATTGTCCCCTCCTCCGAACACGACGGCGCCTTTGCCGCCCTGCTCGTCAAAACGGAATCATGACCGTGTTTACGCCTTGCCCGCCGCCCTTGCCACAGCTGGTGGCCGACGCCGTCGCCGAACGCGCTTGGCCGGCGGCCGTGCTCGGCGTCGCCGCCGCCGATGGCCGCGTCTGGGTCAGCAGCGCCGGCCGCCAGCGCTTCGACGAAAAGGCCCGGGCCGTCTCGCCCGACGACTTGTTCGACCTGGCTTCCTTGACCAAAGTCGTCGCCACCACCACGATCGCCATGCTTCTGCATGAACAGGGCCGACTGCAACTGGACGCGCCCGTGACCGACTATCTGCCCGACTTCGCCCCGGCCGCCAGCCCGGAGCAGGCCGCCTGGCGCCGCCAAGTCACGGTTCGACACCTACTGGCGCACGGCGCCGGCCTGCCTGCCGGCCGGCCGTTCCACCGCACCCATCCGGACGTCGCCAACGCCGCCGAACGGCGCGCCCTCGTCCTCGCCACGCCCCTGACCACGGAACCGGGCAAGAACACCGTTTACTCCGACTTGGGCATGATGATTCTCGGCGAAGTCCTGACGCGTATCGCCAACCAGCCCCTTGACCAGCTGGCCCGGGACATGGTCTTCACGCCGCTGCAGATGCGCGACACCACCTTCAATCCGTCTGCCAGCCAGCGAACGCGCTGCCTGCCCACGGAACAAAAGCCGGGTTCGGAAGGTGACTTCTGGCAGGGCGTCGTCCATGACGAAAACGCCCGCTGGCTGGGCGGCGTCGCCGGCCATGCCGGCCTGTTCGCCAACGTTCCCGACCTGCTCCGCTTCGCCGTCATGATGCTCCAAGGCGGCCAAGGCCCGGCCGGCCGTTTTCTGGCGCCGGAGACCGTCACCCTGTTCACCGCCCGCGCCGGACTCGTCGCCAAGAGCTCACGCTGCCTGGGATGGGATTCCCCGGGGGGCGACTGCCCAGCCGCCGGCCAGGACGCGCCGCCCGAATGCTTCGGCCACGGCGGCTTCACCGGCACTTCCCTCTGGTTCAATCCCAGAACCGGACGCGCCGCCGTACTCCTGACCAACGCCGTCCACCCCTTGCGACAATGCAAGGAAAACGGCCTGGCAGCCTGGCGCAGCCGCATCAACAACATCGCCCTCAACCACGCGGCCTCGTCTAACCACGAAAGGCACGAAAAGACTTGGGGTGGGCTGAAGCCCATAAGCGTTAAGTTGTTTTCATTTAATCGTAGCGGGAACGCGGTGGTGTGTTGTGTTGACTGGTTTCATTCGATGCAGACTTGGGTTTTCTTAGTGATTTGCCTCGGAGAGGCAACACCATAAGTAACCCCAGGTGGAGCTGTGCGGAGCACTGCGAAACCTGGGGTCAGAGATCACCCCACAAAACCAGAGCCCGGCAGGGGCTAAACGATCTGAACTTGGATGTGCGGTGGCAAATGACAACACATAAGCCGGAGTCTTTCCTTTGCTTTCGATCCGCATTACTGGCGCCGATTCATGTGTCGC
>JAKLHU010000448.1 GCA_022709995.1 Verrucomicrobiota bacterium
ACCCTGCGCCCCGATCTCGAAGCGCCGGCCGCCGATCTCGTAGACCGCGGACGGTGCCGTGATGCCGTGGGCCGACGTTTCCACCGGCGTGGCCTCACCGCACGGGCGCCGGCGCGGCGCGTTCACGCGAGCGCTGCAACTCGGGTGTGGGAACAACGACCGGGCGCTGCGACGGCGCCGCCTTGTCGTAGACCTTGACCTTGGGCGCCTGGCCGTCGCGGATGCGCTGGGCCAGCTTCTCGGTCGCGGCGGCCATCACGGCCCAGAATCGCGACCTGCCCCTGGGACTGGTGGAAACCCGTGACCAGGACATTCTGCTCCGGTTCACGGAGCAGCGCCATGACCCGGCCGAACTGGCCCGCCTCGTGGTCTGGGCCGGGCCGGAGGGCGGCATTGTCCGCCTTGGCGACATCGCCGCCATTGACGACCGCTTTGAACGCGATGAACAGAAAATCATCCAGGCCGGCCGACGTTGCGCCCTGTTGAACATCCGCAAGACCAAAGCCGAGGACAGCATCCGGGTCGCGGATCTGGCCAATGCCTTCCTGGCGGCGGAGCGCCGACGCTTCCCGAAGGCGTCGCTGACCGTGGTTCAGGATGAATCCCTGATTCTGCGCGACCGCCTGGGCATGCTGTGGTCCAACGGCATACAAGGATTTATTCTCGTCTTTCTGGTCATGTGGCTGTTTTTCAGTTTCCGCTTTTCCTTCTGGGTGGCCATGGGCCTGCCGGTGTCCTTCCTGGGGGCCATGGTCTGTGCGCCGCTGCTCGGACTTAGCGTCAATATGTTCACTATGGTCGGAATGCTGCTCGCGCTCGGACTGCTGATGGACGATGCCATTGTCATCGCGGAAAACATCGCCGCGCACCGGCAACGCGGCAAAAACGCGCTTGCCGCCGTCGTCGACGGCACCCTGGAAGTTGCTGGCGGCGTGGTCTCGTCCTTTGTCACGACGGTCTGCGTTCTGGGGCCGCTGGTTTTTATCACCGGCCAGATCGGCCGGGTGCTGCGCGTCGTGCCGATGATCCTCCTGCTGGTACTGTCCGTCAGCCTGATCGAGGCGTTTCTGATCCTGCCGGCTCATCTGCGTCATACGCTGGAAAAAGACCAGGCGGCGCCGTCCCCTCTCCGGCGTCGCCTGGATGCGCTGCTGGGCTGGCTGCAGCTGACCCTGACCACGACTGTCGTCGCCGGCCTCATGCGCCGACGCTATCTGGTCCTCAGCATTGTTTCCGCCTTGCTGATTCTGTCGGTCGGCCTGATCGCCGCCGGAAAAGTCAAGATTCAGGGTTTTCCGGAGCTGGAAGGCGAGGTCGTGGTGGCCCGGCTGCTGCTGCCCCAGGGCACGCCTCTGGCCAGGACTGAACAGACCGTGCAACACCTGCTGGAAACGCTGGAAAAAACCAACGCGGTGTTTTCGCCGCGGCAGCCGGAGGGCCGGGCCCTGATTGAAAACACGTATGTCCACTATGGCTACAACCCAGATGCCTTTGAAAGCGGCCCGCACGTGGCCAGCCTGACCATCCGTCTGCGGCGAGCCGAAGAACGCGTCGGAACCATCGACGAATACCTGGCGGAATGGCGCCGGCAGATCGGCACTCTGCCGGATGTCACCAGCCTGACCTTGAGCGAACCAGGCTTCGGACCGGCCGGACGCCCGCTGGAAATACGCCTGCGCGGCCAAAATCTGACCGCCTTGAAAAACGCCGCCACCGATCTGAAGAACTGGTTCGGACAGTTCCAGGGCGTCCTCAACCTCGATGACGACCTCCGCCCGGGAAAGCCGGAACTGCGCTTTCGCCTCCGCGATGACGCCCTTGGCATCGGCCTCCAGGTGACGGACGTGGCCCGGCAGCTGCAGAGCGCTTTCCAAGGCATCGTCGCCGACGAACTGCAAGTCGACAGCGAATCCTATGAAATCGACGTCCGCCTGGATGCCGCCGACCGCGGCAGTCTGCAGGGCCTGGATGATTTCATGCTCCTGTTGCCGGATGGCCGGGAAGTGCCGTTGCGTTCGGTGGCGACCTGGGAGGAAGGCCGCAGCTGGGCCCGAATCGCCCGTTTCAACCGGCAGCGGGCGGTCACCCTGCTCGGAGACGTCGACACCCGCCTGGCCAATACCAGCGAACTGATCCGCCTGTTCCGAACCAGCCGCCTGCCTGAATTGCAACGGCAATATCCTGATTTGACCATCGCCATCGACGGCGAACCCAAGGAAGCCGGACAGGCCAGAATGTCCATGCTGGCGGCTCTGGGCGTCGGCATGATCGGAATCTTTCTGCTGTTGAGCCTGCAGTTCCGCACGTACACGGAACCGCTGATCGTCATGATCGCGATCCCGTTTGCCCTGATCGGGGTCGTCTGGGGGCATTTCTGGTTGGGCGTCAACATCTGCATGCCGAGCCTGCTGGGCTTTGTCGCTCTGGCTGGAGTCGTCGTCAACAACTCCATTTTGCTGGTCATCTTCTTGAAAAATGCCCGCCGGGAAGGCCATTCTGTGGCCGACTCCTGTGTCCGGGCCGGCACGGATCGTTTTCGTGCCATCGTGCTTTCCTCCGGCACCACCATTGCCGGGCTGCTGCCGATCATGTTTGAACGCAGCCTGCAGGCGCAAATTCTCCAGCCGCTGGTCATCAGCACGGTGTTCGGCCTGGCGACCTCGACCATCCTGGTCCTCCTG
>JAKLHU010000449.1 GCA_022709995.1 Verrucomicrobiota bacterium
GGCCCGGCCGGGCGTGCGGCGCAACCGACGGCGGACGCAGAGCGCTGCGCCCGTCTGCCACGTGCGGTGCCAGCGCCTTGATCAGGAGCTGCAGGTCGGAATCCCAGCGCGGATGGGTCAGTTCGACGGCGTTGCGGAAGGTGTTGAACAGGGCGAAGAAGACGGGGATTTGGAACAGCATGGGCAGGCACCCGCCGAGCTGGCTGACCTTGTTTTCCTTGAACAGCTCCTGCTGCTTGCGGTACATTTTGGTCGGGTCGTCCTTGTATTTTTCCCGCAGTTCCTTCAGCTGGGGCTGCAGCGCCTGCATCCGGCGCATGGATACGGTGCTCTTGTGCGACAGGGGCCAGAACAGGAGTTTGACCAGGAGAGTCAGGCAGATGATGCCCATGCCCCAGCCAATGCCGGCGGGAAACAGATTGCTGATCCAGACCAGGCCATCCAGCAGCAGGCGGCTCAAGAAGCCCATCCAAGCCGGCCGGAAGAAGAAGAAGCGGTCCATTTCCATGATGGAATCCAGGCCGTTTTTCATGGCATGGAGACGGTGGTAGTTTTTGGGTCCGGCGTAGGCGCCGACCGTCCAGGTCCTGGTTTCCCCCGGCGGCAGGGCGACCGGCCCGGACAGGCTGACCCGGAGGCGGTGGCGGCCGTTTTCCTGGGTGGAGACGCCTTCCTGGTGGACGGCCGGGACGGCCGCGGCGTCGACGCCGACCAGGGGCTGGTCGAGACTCCAGAGCGCAAACAGGAAGTATTTGGAGTGGACGGCGGCCCACTGCGCCGGCAGTGTCGCCAGTTCCGATTGTTTTTCCGGGGTTAGTTTGCCGAGGGCCTTGAGGTCAAAAGAACGCGGCGTCGACTGGTTGACCAGGCCGATGGCGGCGCCGCCGGCGGCTTCGCCGCGGCCGGCTTTGCGGTCGGGCGACTCAGAGGGCGGGAGGGCGCCGGCTTCCAGGCGAATCCAGGGCAGCAGCTGGGCCGAGTCGCCAAGGTTGGAGACCGTGACGGTATAGCGCCATTCATAGGTGCCCTCCGGGACGGCCGCCCAGGTTTCGGTGACTTGGAGGCGATTTTGCGACGACTGGCGGGTGACCGTCAGCTCCGTTTCGGTCTGGCCGGTCACGGCCGAGGCGGAATCAAGGTTCAGGCCGGCCTGATCCGTGACCAGTGCCAGAAACGGATAGTCGTAATGGCCGAGGACGACTTTCCCTGACGGCGCCTGGCCCCGCCGCGGCTTGTCCAGGACGTAGTGGTCGAGGACGACTTCCGTTATCCCTCCGCCGTCGGGCGCGACCATCGCGGTAGCTTCGTCCGGTCGGATCAGAGCGACGGGCGGCTGGGACGGGGCCGGCCAAGGAGCGCGCAGGCCGAGGGGCGAAGCCGGCGCGGCCGGGGCCGGCGCGGCGGCCGCTGTGGTTTCGGCCGCCGACGTGGTTTCGGCCGGCGACGTAGTTTCGGCCGCCGTCGTGGTCGAGCCGACCTGTTGTTCACCGGCGTTGGGGAGCGGCGCTGGCCGGGTCGGTCCGGGCAGGAAATAGATCATGAGAAAAAAGGCCAGGACGCAGGCCGCGACGCCGGTGATGGTGACTTTATCGTATTTCACGTTGTTGGGAATCCGTTTTTCCTGGTTGGTGGGACGGGGTCGTAAACCGGCCCGTGGTACAAGGGCTGGCATCGGCAGAGGCGCCATGCCGTCAAGGCGATGCCGTGCGCGAGGCCGTGGGCCAGCAGGGCCTGGCGGGCGTACTCGGAGCAGTTGGGCTGAAAGCGGCAGCATGGCCCTTTGAGCCGGGACAGATAGCGTTGATAGAACGTGATGATGCCGACCAGCAGGTCACGGAGAAGCCGGTGGGGTGACATGGTCTTTTCCTCCGGGTGTCTCCTGGGGAAGTGCCAGCCGGCCTAAACCCAGCCGTCCGGCCAGGCGGCAGACTTCGCCGGCGACGTCCGCCAATTTGGCTTTCTGCAGGTTATGGCGGGGGATGAAAAGCAGCCAAACCGGCGGCAGGGCGGGATACAACTGGCGATAGGTCTCTCGGAACAGCCGGCGGGCACGGTTGCGTGTCACCGCCAGCGGACTGTAGCGACGGGAAATGGAAAACGCCGCCCTGCGCTGGTTGTCAGGCGGCGTCTTGACGGCAATGAGCACACAGAATTTGCCGACCTGCTTGTCGGTGCTGGCCCTCATCACGTCAAACTGCCATTTGGTCCGCAGGCGGGCGTCGCGGCCGAAAGCCGTATGGCGGCAAGGAAGGGAGCAATGGCTTGGGGTGCTCATGGCCTGGCCAGCCCAGCCCGCTTACAGGGCCAGGCGCTTGCGCCCGACCCGGCGCCGGTTCGCCAGGACTTTGCGGCCGTTGCGGGTGGCCATGCGGGCCCGGAAACCAATTTTGCGCTTGCGCGGCAGGGAATGAGGCTGGAAGGTTCTTTTCATGGTCGTGTTCCTTTACGCTTATGGGTTGCAGGCAACATGCGATTGCTGATCGGGGACCCCTCGACGACGCCTTCCGACAGCGCCGCCAGGCATGGAATTAGTTAGAGTCTTTTAACATAACTCATGAATCGCCGGACGCAACTTGCCAAAAGGAATTTTGTCCGGCCGCGGGTAATCGGTCACCCATTGAGAATTGAGCGATAGAGGAGTCAACGCTTGGGCGCCTCAGGGCCTGAGGCGCCTACTTG
>JAKLHU010000045.1 GCA_022709995.1 Verrucomicrobiota bacterium
GTCGTCTCGGAGTGGATGCAGACAACGGCGCCGGACCCCCACGACTGCACCGTCTGCGAAAAATATGGCGCCAACAACAGAATATGGCGGTCACGCATCACGTTCTGACCGGCCTTCCTTTTCTTCACTCATTCACTGTCAACACCTTCCCTCCGGTTTTATACCATGCGTTCAGTCTTTCTGCTTGCCACCGCCGTCGCCCTGCTTGCCGCCGCCACCGCCGTCGCCCAGGACGCCTATGTCGCCACCTGCTCGTTCACGGCGGACCAACGCCGGCCGGCCCCGGCGGCCAGCGTGCTGACGATTGCCAGCCGCGACCAGACGCCGCTGGTAACGATGCGCTTCGACGGGCGGGAACTTGTCCTCGTCGACCAAAGCGCCACCCCGCCGCGACCGCTGTTGACCGCGACCATGCCGCTGGCGCCGGGCCGGCATCAGATCCGCCTCTGGCTGTCGCCCGCCCAGACGGAAGTCGACCTCGACGGCACCCGACTGGGGCTGGCCCCGGGTCTTGCCGTCAGCGGGCGGCCCGGCATCACCTTCCAACCAGGACCGGGAATCGGCGCCCCGGAAAAACCGCGCCTCCAGAAAATCGCCCCCGTCGCCTTCCGCGATGATTTCGCCCGCGCCGAGGCGACGACCGAGGACTCGCAATGGGAAACCGTCCGGGGCGCCTTCGTGGTCAACATGAGCCGCAATCCCGGCAGCAGCCAAAGCGCTTTCCAGCTCTGGGCCGCCGCCCCGGATGGCGAGGCCTTCGCCCTGGCCAGAAATTCGCACTGGTTCTGGCAGAACCTCCGCTACGGCGTCTCCGTGCTGCTGGAAGACGAGGAGGCGGAATGGGGCATCGTGTTCGGCTGGCTCGACCAGGACAATTACCACGTGTTCGCCGTCGCCCAAAACCGCCAGTCGGCCCAGGCCCGAATCATCCGGGTCAGAAACGGCAGTCCGAAAACCCTGGCGGAAACGACACTCGGGAAACAACGGCAAGCCTGGACTAGGGCGGATGTCATCGCCGTCAACGGCAGGCTCCAGGCCTATCTCGGCGGCCGGCAGATTCTGGCGGCCGCAGACGACGCGGCGGTAGCCGGCCGGGTCGGACTTTACCTCAACCACACCCGCCAAGCCTTCTTTGACGATGTCAGCGTCGTCTCCGCCACCCCGTCCGAACTCGACCAGCCGTTGAGCGAACCGTTCGGCCCCTGTGAACAATCGTGGTCCGACTTTTCCGGCAAGCACTTTCTGACCGACCCGCACATGTCGCAGTGGGCGCATCCGCGCAGCTTCTGGTCAGAAGACGGCCAGGGCCTGTTCTGGTTCCGGAACCGGCTTTTCCACCATCTCGCCATGACCTGGAAGCCGGAGTCCAGCCGCCCGCTGCCGGCCACCGCCAAAATCATCCTGTTCGCCGAAGAAAAGAAACCCGAGACCGGCTACTGCTTCGCCTTTGCCAAAACGGCTGTCACCCTGCTGAAAAACAACCGCCAGGTCGCCGTCGCGACCATCCCGGAGCAAATTTCGGAACTGACTGCCGCCGCCAACGGGGACGGCGCCATCGTTCTGACCGTCAATGGCCAGGACTGCCTGGCCTGGCGGGACGACCAGCCCATCCGCAAAGGCTGGCTGGCCGCCGACCTCGGCCGCACCAGCGGCATCTCCCCGCACCAGCTCCGGGCGACGGACTGGCGCGACCATGCCCTGGTCACGTCGACCCACCGCCTCGACTACAGCTTCGAGCACGCGCCGACGGCCTGGACGCCGCAGGCCGGGACCTGGCAGGGCACACACCGCTGGGCCTGCGTCCCCAAATGGTCTTTTTTCGCTGGCCGGGGCCAGCCCGGCCCCGCCGAAATCCGCCACGGCAACGCCATTCTCTGGAATCTCCGCGAAATCCAAGGCGACTTCGACCTCGAGCTGTTCGTGGCCCCGCTGGAAGGAACCCCACAGCGGGCCCATTTCTCCTTCCCGGTCACCCTCAATGTCGCCTTTGACGCCGACGGCAAAAACCTCGATTCCGGCTACAACCTGGTCTTTGGCACCTATGACGTGCCCTCGCAACTTTTTTCCGGACATGAACTGCTGGCGGAAAACAGCGACCGAGTGATGCCGGGCCTGCGCCGGCGCGAAGCGCCCTGGTACCACCGCATGACCCAGACCTGGCAACACCTCCGCATCCAGCGCCGCGAGGGTCGCATCCTGGCCCATGCCGCCACCCATGACGACGGCGCCGAATACCAGGGTCTCCAGCCGCTCTTCGACGTGCCGGCCAAAAACGGCGACCATGCCGGCCAGTTCGCCGTCTGGACCTGGGGCGACAATGGCCTCGCCATTGCCCGGGCGACGTTGTCGTTCCAGAACAGCCCGGGGCCGGCAACGCCACCGCCCCCGCCGGCGCCGAGAACAGCCCTGACCGCCGCGTCAAACCAAGAGCCACGCCACTACGTGCGCTACCAGAATCCCATTCCCGGCGGCCAGTTTGCCACCGTCATGCAGCACCTGCCCTTCAACATCAACGACGCTGCGCTGCTGACCATGCTGTGGCGGCCCGGGCCAGACGCCAGGCTCAGCCTGCTGGCAACCGTCCGCGACCAGTGCGCGGAATGGGTCCTCACCGGCCCTCGGCAAACCCGCGACTTCACCATCGCCATGCCCGCGCCGACCTCGCAGCCCCATCCCGACTTTCCCGGCTGGCATACGGTCACCATCGATTTCCATGCGCTTAAGACATTGTTCCCGGGGCCGCATCCGCTTGTCATCGAACAAATCGCCATTGGCAGCCCCTATGACAGCCTGGCCGAAATCGCCGGCTTCGGGGTCAATCCGCTCGGCGCCTGGATGGACGTGGCCTTTCTCAAACTGGAGCCGACCCCGGCCCCGCCGGCCCTCCCCGCCGCGCCGGACTGGCACCCGGTCGTGCATGACCGCCCCTTTCACGACGACTTCGAGGAATCCTATGGCGAATGGCATCGCCTCGGCGGGCCGGATGGCGCCGCCCTGCTCCTGGACCGGACCGCGCCAGCGACGGGCCACGCCTCGCTCCGGCTGCTCAACCAGCGCATCGGCGGCACGGCCGGGGCCTGGATCACCCGCACGCCCTTCCGTCTGGATGCCTTCCCCACGCTGACTTTTCTGGCCCGCATCCCCGCCGGCATGGAAACCAACCTCATTGTCACCGCCAATCAGCGGACCTTCGAAATCGGCCTGACGGGAGTCGACAGCTCCTGGCCGAAAATCGGCCAGGCCGACGGCTTCCGGCCGGACAACACGTGGCAGCGGCTCGTCATCCCGCTGGCCGCCTGGCTGCGGCCGCGCTGCTCCGGCGGGCCGGTCGTCGTCGAGGCGCTGGCCTTGGCGGACAGCCGGCGCATGTCCTCGTATCAGCGCCGGGCCTTCTGGATTGACGACTTCCAGCTGGCGCCGGCCATGGCGCCGGCCACGGTCATGTCTCTGCACAGCGCGATTCCCGCCAATCCGGTCGCCTCGTTCCAAGTCGTGGCCGACAGCGCCCCCGCGACCGCGACCGCCCAGACCGAGGAGCGCCCGGGAAACACCTTGACCTGCAAAGACCTCCCCGCCGAGGCCGAATGGCTGCACATCACCCCGCGCTTTCAAAACGGCCTCCAAGGCAGGACCAGGCACGTGCGCTTCCAAAAAGCCGATGCCGTTGACGCGGCCCTCCCCAACCCGGCGCCTCCGACTGCCGACCCGGCGCCACCGGCGCCTTTCATCTCCTACATTCCTTCGGACCGACTGTGCCGGAACACCTTCGAAGTCGCCCCCGGAACCTTGGAGGCCAATGCCGACTTTGGCGACTTCGCCATCCGCCGGGAAGCCTGGGTCCTGCGCAACGAACGCCAGGGCGCCACGGGCACAGCCTCGGCCGAGCTGGTCAATCTGGACAACAACGGCTTCTGTTCCATATATCTCCGGCGCCCAGCCTGGGATCCGCAACGCTGGCCCTGCGTCGCCTTTGACTACCTCTTCGCCCAGTCCGGCTGCAATCTCAATCTGACCCTTCTGGTCAATGGCGCCCTGACGGTGGTGGAATGGACCGGCCCCAACGGCGTCAACAACCACTTCTACGCCAGCATTGTCGGCAAGACACCGTATGCCAAACAAGACCGGCAATGGCATCAGACCAACTTCAACCTTCTTGAAATGCTGCAGCAGACCCGCTTTGCCAAGACGGCCGTGCCCGTCGGCCTGGAAGCCGCCGAACTGGCGACCTGGGCCACCCGGCATCATGGCGGTGGCTATGAAAACCCGGACGACGCCCGCGTTTTCTTTGACAACTTCACGATCTTTTCCGAACAGGGCCGCGATCCCGCCTTCGAATGGAAAGTGCCAGGCTCGCCGCCGCCCATCGCCGGCTTCGCGGTCCTCTTTGACCAGACGGCGGACTCGATTCCACCCGAGCAGATCACAGGCCGGGAATCACGCATGTCCTACCGCGACGTGGCGCCCGGGCAGTGGTTCTTCCACGTCCGCGCCGTCTCCGAGACCGGCGCCTGGGGACCGACGGCCACCTGCGCCATCACCATCCGGGAATAATCCGGCCGGAACGGCATCGGCAAGGACAACCGAACGGCGCCCACGTCAACGGTTCAATCGCGGTTGGGATATGGCACCACGCCGCGCTCCAGAACATGGTCCATCCACTCTATATACCAAGGGGCCATGTCACTGGGGCAAGGCGCGGACAGAAAATCGTAGAGCCCCCGGGTTTCGACATGGCCATCGACAAACACGGCGTTGACCTGGCCAAAGTGGCGGTTGGCGCCCTCGGCCCGGCTCCGCCAGTCCAAGTCGAGTTCCTCCATCAGATTGGCCCAGTTGTTGCCGCCATAAATGACGCACTGGTCGCCGCTGTCAAAGACCAAATACCCGGCCGACGGCTGCGTGACATGCGCCGTCAGGCTGCCGCGGTTGGACTGGGTGCCGTCGTAGTTCCAGGCATAGTTGCCGTCATATAAATGACACGCCACCCGCGTCGCCGCCGGCGCTCCCTGCGGACTTTCCGGGCATGACAGCACACCAGTGTCCTCGTAGTACGGCAACAGATACCACGTCCAGTTGGTCCCGCCGTGCAGATAGAGGTCGCTTTCCACATAGGGCGGCAGCCGATGCCGGAAGTCATACGAATAGAGCAGAAAAGAAGTACAGAGCTGCTTCAGATTGCTGGCGCACGACACCCGCCTGGCCTGCCCGTGCGCTTTCTGTGCCGCCGGCAACAGCATGGACGCCATAATCGAGATGACCGCGATGACAACCAGCATCTCAATCAGGGTAAAGAAGCGCCATCGAAGTGAGAGAAGACGCCCGGAACTCCCCCCGCCCATGTGATTTCTGACAACCATGAACCTGCTCCTTTCCGACTCGAGATCGAGCCCGCCACCACGGCGGACACTCCCCAAATTAAGCCGGAAGAAGCAAATATCAAATGGCAAAAGGAAGTATCATATAAAGTCGTAACATATTGCAATAAAGAACAAAAACGACTTTGAAAATACGCTGGCGAGACATCATTTTCCTATGCCTTTGGCAGACACGGCGGGAATGATGGCGGGAGCTTTTCCGAATGGCGGTGGCGGCCGCAATTTGGCCTTCCGGCTGCCGTCGCACGTAGTCCAGCCTTCAGACTGCCGTCGTACGTAGTCCAGCCTTCACCAAATGTTGCACAACAACCAGAGATCAAGCCCACCCAAAGAGGTACTCCGTCTCATCGGTTGCGCGCGAGGGTGCCGGTGCCATCGTCTGGCGTCCTAGCCGCGCCGGCCTGGTGGCGTTTAGTGCATGGGCTTCGGGCCGTCGATGGATAGGAACACGGCATCGGCGGGGCTGTTGATGCGGATGCCGAGGAAGTTGCCGACTCCGGCCGATTCGCAGAGTGTCTGCCCTGGGGCGAGTTCATGCAGCCCGGGGCGGGCGAGGCGGTTATGCCGGATTGGCGCCAAGGGATACCAGTTCGTAAACGGCATCCGGAACTGCCCGCCGTGCGCGTGCCCCGAAAAAGCCACTGTCCAGGCATACTTCCGCAGCCGCAACAGTATCGCATCGGGATTATGCACCAGCAGCAAGGTCGGCATGGACCAGGCCTCGGCAACGTCCTTCGAGGACAGACACTTCTCCGGCGCCAGGTCTGATTTCCAGAAGTCGCCGACGCCGGCCAGGCGCAGCTCCTGACTGTTCACCGTCACGGTGACGGCTTCGTTGACCAGCAGCCTGACGCCGGCCTGGCGCAGGTCGCTGATCAATTCCTGGTGGTCGACTTTGTAGTCATGGTTGCCTAAACAGGCATAAACCGGCATCAGACGGCAGAGTTCCGACAACAGTTCCAGCGCTTCGGCACGCCTCGCCGCCGGGGTCGGCAGTTCGAAGTCGCCGGTCAGCACCGCCAAGTCAGCGCCGCGTTCACGGGCCGCCGCCACGACCCGGCGCAGGCGGTTGACGGCCAGGCGACCTTGGTTGAGGTGAAAATCCGAGGCATGCAGAATGCGCAGCGGCCCCGATGCCGCCGGCCGCAGCGCGCCCGCGGCCAACCGCTCCGTCCGGAACACAAAACTCGGCGGCCAGGCAATGCGCAACAGCCAGATGACCGGCAATGCCAACAGCGGGCAAAGGCTTCGGCCGATGCACTGACACCTGGTCAGGCAACTGCGCACGGCCTCCCGGTCCACTCTGCCGCTTGATGCATCTGGCCTGGTCACGGCGACTCAATCAGAATCCAAACAGCTGTTTCGGACGGTCGTAGGCCAAGTGCCGGGCCAGGCGTTCCGCCGGTCCCATCGGCATCCGGCCCAGATCAACCATGCTCCCCAGGACGTGCGACAAGGTCCGCCGGAACATCTCATGGCGCGAACCGTAGGACAGAATCTTGCGTGAATCCGACACCATGCCCGCCATGTTGCTCAACGCATCCACGGAGCTGACATAGTCGAGCTGCGTCTTCATGCCGATGAACGAGTCGTTCAGCCACCAGGCCAGCCCCAGGCTGACATGGTAGCCAAACGCGCGCGTCAGCTGCGCCAACGTCGCATTGTGAATCGGATTCATGTTGTAGAGGACCACTTTCAACCGGTTGTCGAAGCGGTTCAGCAAAGGCAGCAGCGGCGTGACATAATCCGTCAGATGGTCCGAAATGTCGCCACCGACGTCGGCGCCCAGTTCCCGTTGCAAGGAGTCGCGGACGTCACGGACCGCCCCCATGTGGATTTGGAAGACCCAGCCCTTGGCGGCGTCGAGCTCGGCCATTTCGTTGAGGAAGTAGGACATGTAGGCGACCGTCTCGGCCTGGCTGATGGCCTTGCCTTCGCGGGCCCGCATGAAGGCATCGTTGGCTGACTCGGGCGAGACCTGATAGGCGTAGGGCACGTTCACGCCGTGGTCGCTGGCCCGGCAGCCCATGTCGGCAAAGAAGTCATGGGCCGCGCGCAACGCCGCCAGCATGTCCTCCAGGCAGTGGAACGTCATGTTCCAGCGCTTTTCCAAGACCGCGACATACTCCGGCCAGTCCGTCTTGAAGATGTTCATGGCCTTGTCGGGACGGAACGTCGGCCGCACTACCCCGGCCAGGGGGGAAGACTGCAAGGCGCGATGGTGCTCCAGGGTGTCGACCGGGTCATCGGTTGAACACATGGCCTCAACCCGCATCTGGCGGATCAAATTCTGCTGTGACATCTCCGGACGACGCAGAATGGCCAGGCCCTTGTCCCAGATCACCCTGGCGTTGGCAGCGCAAATTTCCTCGTGGATGCCCAGCCGGCGTTTCAAATCAAGATGAATCCACTCATAGGTCGGATTGCCGACCAGAAGTTCGAACGCCTTGGCCATGACCATCCATTTTTCCTCGTTGCCGACCTCCTTGCTGGTCAGGAACCGCTCCTCGACGCCGCACTTGCGCATGCATTCCCAGACATAATGGTCCGTCGCCCCCTCGGCCTCCCAGAGGTCGGCGAACCGGCGGTCCTCGCTCAACGCCTTGACATCGCAATGATTGTGCGCGTCAATGATGGGCAGATCGCGGATCCCCGCAAAAATCGTTTCCGCCGTCGGGCCGCTCAATAAATACTTGTCGTCCAGAAATGCCATGGTGTTTCTCAAGGGTTGGGTGGGTGTCGCCGGGATTAGCGATGGTAGGTTTCGACGGAGAGCGCGGCGGCCGGGGCAGCGGGCGCGAATCGGGCGGACGCCGCCCCGGCCGGCTCCTTCACTTCAGCGGTTCGTTGCGGACGGCGGTGATCTTGCCGGTGGCGGCGCATTCCATGCAGGCGACGACCGTCGCCAGAGCCTTGAAGCCTTTCAGGCCGTCGAATGGCGGCTCAATGTCATCCAGGATGCAGTCGACGAACATGTCCGGGATGCCGCTCTTGACCTGGACGGTGTTGGTGGCGACGGCCCCGACCTTGTATTTGGCCGCCTCGCCAGTCGCCAGCTCGACCTCGACCGGATACTCGGGGTTGGCGCCCAGGACCATGCGGCCTTTGGTGCCGTACAGGATGGTCACGTTGTCTTCCGGGCCGTAGTAGGTCCAGCTGGCGGTCAGCTGCCCGAGCACGCCATTGGCCATGCGCAAAATGCAGACCGCGTTGTCGTCAACCGTGATCGGCTTGCCTTTTTCATTCTTCTTGTCCATGGTGGCGATGAAGGCGCCGACCTCCGCGACATCGGTCCCCAGCAGCCAAGGCAGGAGATACGCCTTGTGCACGCCCAGATCGCCCATGCTGCCGACATACGCTTTTTCCTTTTTGAAAAACCAGGTATGGGGCCCTTTGTCCTGGGACCAGGTCTCCGGCCCGCCGTGGCCGAAGGAGCTGCGGAAGGTCAGAACCTGGCCAATGACGCCGTCTTTCAGCAGCTGCCTGGCCTTGAGGTGCGGCGCCATCAGGCACTGGTTGTGGCCGATCATCAGTTTTTTGCCGGCCTTTTTCGCGGCCGCGATCATGGCGGAGGCGTCTTTCAAGTTGGTCGCCATCGGTTTTTCGCACAGAACGTGCTTGCCGGCTTCGAGGGCGGCTATCGTCAGACGGGCGTGTTCGCTGTTCGGAGTCGCGACGATGACCGCGTCCAGATTCTTGTGGCTGATCACGGCTTTTTCGCTGGCGGCCACCTTGCCGCCATACAGCTTCACCAGGTATTCCGCCCGTTCCTTGATCGGGTCATAGACGGTCACCAGCTCGGCATCCGGGTTCTGCGACAACTCCAACGCATGCCGGAACAAGGCGATGCTGCCTGCACCCAAAAGGCCAATCCGAACTTTCCCCTGTGCTGCCATGTGCATACTCCTGATCTCTTTGTCTGAACCGTTCCGTTGCCAACCGCCGGCGGCTGAACACCGCCTCCAGAAAGTCGATTATAGAATAATGTCCGGCACCGATAAATCAACCGGGATGGCTCGTTTTTCGCGGAAAACAACCGGTCCGGAGCCCCGCCCCAAGACCAACCGCCGGCCGCCCGTAAGCGGTCAGTGTACAACCC
>JAKLHU010000450.1 GCA_022709995.1 Verrucomicrobiota bacterium
GGGACGAGGGCGCGATGGTCATACCTCACGGCCAGAACAAAGGCTACGCGGAGGCGCTGCGAACAGGATACCGCTACGCCCTGGAGCAGAACTACGACGGCATCGTCCAGATCGACGCGGACGGGCAGCACGACCCGGGCCACATCCCCGAACTGTTCCGGCGCGGCCAAAGCTGGGACGTCGTCATCGGATCCCGCTTTCTCCGGCCCGCGGACGTCAAGCGCATCCCCACGACCAAACGCTGCCTTCTGCAGGCCGCCCGCATCGTCAACGGGCTGTTCACCCGCGTCTGGCTCTCCGATGCGCACAACGGCTTCCGCGCCCTCAACCGCAACGCCCTCGAAAAAATCCGTCTGACCGAGAACCGCATGGCGCACGCAACGGAAATCATCGCCCAGATCAGAGCCCATCGCCTCGTCATCCGGGAGCTGCCGACGGCCATCGGCTACAGCGACTACGCCCGCGCCAAAGGCCAGAAATGGTACCACGCCTTCAACATCCTCGTCGACCTCATCCTGAACAAGATTCTCTGAACCGGAAGTGGACCGCGCCATGCCGATCGCCTTTCATCCAATTCAAATCATCATTCTGGCGGCTCTTGTCTTCGCCGCCGGTTTAGTTCTGCTGGTCCTGAAAAACCAGCTTGCCGGCCGCGTCTTCTTCATCTGCCAGTTTCTGCTCGGCTGCCTTTTTGTCCTGGTCCCCGACCTGTCCAGCCGCCTGGCCGCGTTGCTCGGGGTCGGTCGCGGCACCGACCTGCTGCTGTATTTCCTGATCCTCTACGTCTATGTCAGCAGCCTCTGCCTCCTGGCCAAATTCCGGCGTCTGGAAAAGACGCAGACCGAGATCATCCGCGCCATCACCTTGGAAAATGCGGTTGACAACACAGCCGCCGCCACCGCCCCGCCGAAAAAATGACGCTGGCCGGCCGAGTGATTCGGAGAACCACATATAAAAACAATCAAGGCGCCAATGCTGGGGCACTGGCGCCTTGATTGTGATTGCCGTAATTCTGACTATAGCCGGCCGGAAACGCAGAACATGATTTGCGGGCAAAAGATCCCTCTGGCTGCCACGCGTTTACCGGTCGGCAAGCTGCGTCGGACCAGTGGCGTCCCAGACGTTCTCGGCGCTGCTCGCGATCACGACCGTGACTTTGTTCTTGGTCTCGACATGGCCGTCGAGATACAGGGTGTTGCGGCCGCCGGCATGCGCGGCCCGGTCGCGCACGCTGGCCGTCGTGACCCCGAGGGCCTTGACATTCAGAAAGGTGGCCGCCGGATTCTGCAGGTAATACACCCAGTGGTCCGCCATGTAGACGATGCTGGAGGGAGTCGGGGCCTGGGCCAGATGCTTCAGATACGTGATGCTGCCGGTGGCAGTCGCGGTCGTCGCCGAGTCGATATAGGAGTTCATGCCATAGCTCAAGGCAATCGGCCGCCAGTGATACGCCGCCTTGGGGCCATTGGTGTCGCTCGGGCAGATCAGCATAGAGACATGGTACACATTCGTGGTGGGATACTGCTCCGTCTTGTAAAGCTTCGGCGCCTCCGGAATCGCCCCGGAAATCTGCAACCACTCGTACCAGAACAGCGGCGTTTTGTTCGGCCGATTGGCATGGTACGTCCGATAGCTGTGAATGAAGTCCTCGTTCTCGTCCGCATACAAGATGGACACCAGCCCCAGCTGCTTGAAGTTATTGATGCAACTGACCCCGCGCGCCTTTTCCCGCGCCTTGGTCAAAGCCGGCAACAGCATGGCCGCCAAAATCGCGATGATGGCGATGACGACCAGCAGTTCAATCAACGTGAACTTCTTTTGCCGCATTGTACGTCTCCTTGCCTTGAAGGGTAACCGGCGCCATCTGCGCATGGCCTGCGAAGGATGGAAACGGGTTGGGGAAATCATGGTTTTTTGATGACCTTGCCGGCATCCGCCATCCAGACGCTCAGGTAGTAATTCGTGTCATTGCCATTGACCCAGACGAAATTCTGCAGTTCGACATGTCCGTCGGCGTACAGGCAGTTCATGCCGCCGGGGTGGGCGGCCCAGTTGCCGATGTTCGGGATGGTCATGCCGTTAGTCCTGGCCGGGACGTACTTGCTCGTCGTGGCCCAGTTCGCGTCACGCACCGGCAGGGTCTGGCCATCCGCTTGGCAAGCCGCGATTTCCACCGTCCATCCGTCCATCCAGACGGCCGTCTGGGACGGGCATGGATTGCGGGCAAAGCTGCCGGGCAGGGAATGCGAGCTGTTGTTGGTGCTGATGTAGGCGTTGTAGGAATACGAGGTCATCAGCGGGGTGATGTTGTAGTTGCCGGGGGAGGCCATGGGACAGGCCGGGCAGATGAATGAATCCATGTAGCGGCCAGTCACGGATTCATACCCGCGATAGATGTTCTGGCTCAATTTGACGCCGCCGAAGAAGTCCTTTCGGAAGAGGAAGTCATGCCAGCCGTGGATATACTTGTCCCCAGTGGAGTCTCCCGGACAGGGGATGTGCCGGCCGGGGAGATAGGCGCCGTCATAGTCATCGGAATACAGCATCCAGTTCAAGCCGTTCTGCTTCAAATTGTTCGTGCAGCTGATCGAGCGCGCTTTCGACCGCGCCTTGCCAAGGGCCGGCAGCAGCATCGCCGCCAAAATCGCGATGATGGCGATGACGACCAGCAGTTCAA
>JAKLHU010000451.1 GCA_022709995.1 Verrucomicrobiota bacterium
GCCTGGCGCGCCAAGGTGGCGCCTCAGGCCCTGAGGCGCCCAAGCGTTGACTCCTCAAAAGCTCTGTTATCCATGGCGGACCGCTTACTTCCCGACGGCCTTTTTTCACCTGTCAAGCTTGCCTTTCCAGGCCCCAGAGCCATATTAATAGGATGTTCTGCCCCCCACCGGAGAGGTGGCTGAGTGGTCTAAGGCAGCGGTCTTGAAAACCGCCGTGGGCTTACGCCCACCGAGGGTTCGACTCCCTCCCTCTCCGCCAATTTTGAGCAGGAAAAAGCCCCAAAAGGTACCATTTGGTACCGTTTGTGGCTTTTTGTTCTGTTGAGATCACCATCGGCGTTCCAGTCTGACAGTTCACGTCTGGCACTTCAATTTAGCCTTTCCACTAGATGCTTCATGCCACTTGTGGCTAATGCGCCATATCGGCACGCACAACCACGCCGACACGTTTGGATCGAGTCTCCGGCGGCACGGACTGGCGGCCAGGATGCACCTGACTTATATTACGGACCGACGGCATTGCCGCCACCAAATTGACCCCGCCGGCGATGGCATGGCCAAGCCGCCCGTCCACGCTGAACTCGGCCCCTCCCCCAGGAGCACGCCCCCATGCCAAAGGAATTGCGAACCAGCCGCCCGAACATCATTCTGATCAACTGCGACGACCTCGGCTACGGCGACCTGGCCTGCTACGGCTCGCCAGTCAACCAGACGCCCTGGCTCGACCAGATGGCCCGAGAGGGCATTCGCTTCACCGACTTCTACATGGCATCGCCGGTCTGCTCGCCCTCCCGGGGCGCCATGCTGACCGGCTGCTACCCGCCCCGCATCGGCTTCGGGTCGTTCGAAGGCAAATGCGTACTGATGCCCGGCCACCCGGTCGGCCTCAACCCGCAGGAAACCACCATCGCCAAGGTTCTGCAGCAGTCCGGCTACGCGACCGCTCTGGTCGGCAAGTGGCATTGCGGCGACCAGCCGGAGTTTCTGCCGACCCGGCATGGCTTCGACAGTTTCTACGGCCTGCCCTACAGCAACGACATGGGCCGCCAGGGCCCCGGCGACACCCACCCGCCCCTGCCCTTGATGCTCGACGAAGAAGTCCTGCAGGAACAACCGGACCAGAAGTCGCTGACAGAGCGTTACGTGGAACAATCCCTGCGCTTCCTCCGCCAAAATGCCCAACGGCCCTTCTTTCTGTATCTGGCGCACATGCATGTCCATCTGCCCATCTATGCCCCGGACCGCTTTCTGCGGGAATCCGCCAATGGCCCCTACGGCGCCGCCGTCGCCTGCATCGACTGGGCGGCCGGGGTCCTCACGCAGGAAGTGAAACGGCTCGGGCTGGACCAGAACACCCTCATGATCTTCACCAGCGACAACGGCTCGCGCTGCCGCGGCGAAGGCGAGCAACACGCCCTTCGCGCACGGCAAGCGCACGACCTGGGAAGGCGGCCAGCGCGTCCCTTGCATCATGCGCTGGCCAGGGCACATCCCCGCCAACACCGTCTGCCAGGAACTGGCGACCGCCATGGACTTCTATCCGACCCTGGCCAGACTGGCCGGGACCCGGCTTCCGCCTGACCGCGTCCTTGACGGCAAGGACATCCTGTCCCTGGCCCTGAGCGGTGGCCAGGCGAAATCGCCCCACGAGGCATTCTTCTACTACTTCATGAACAACCTCGAAGCGGTTCGCGACCAGGAATGGAAACTGCATGCCCGCAAGGAAAACCAGGAAATCCGCGAACTGTACCATCTCCGCCAGGATCCGGCCGAGACCCAAAACGTCTATGACCGCTTCCCCGAGCACGTCCAGCGTCTGAACCGGCTGTTGGAGGCTTGCCGTCTGGACCTGGGCGACGAGGCCAGCGGCGTCCAGGGCCGCAACCTCCGGCCCGCCGGCCGGGTCAGCCATCCCGACACGCTGACTCACTATGACGCCTGCCATCCCTACATGGTCGCCCTCTACGACCTGCGCGAAAAAGGCTGACAGCCAAGGGCGCCGGTCAGCCCCGCCAGCGTTTCCTTCTTCTACAAGCCCATCGAACAACCACCGCGGAATGTCCTCCCCGCGGATTGCACGGATTCCCGGGTGTCGCCCGCCATGCCAAAAACACATTACTCAGCGATGCCGGCGTGGGCGGCGGATGAGAAGCAGCCGGAATCGCCTCCTTTTCGAGGGCCTCTCGCGGCCGGCGCGATTCCATCCACGCCGGGCCGTTCAGAGCGGAAACACCGCTGCACCGGCCAATTCCGCAACCGCGCCGAGACGGTTGGCGACGTCCATTTATAACCAGGACGACTCCAGCGACACGTTTCCCAAAACAGCATTGGCGTCTACTTCCAACCTTGTGACCACGGTACAACCACGATGAACTCCACGGAACGCGTCATGGCGGCAATCGCCTTCCAGCCTCCGGACCGGGTGCCCTACTGGGACACCCCCTGGGGCGACTTTGAAGACGCCTGGCGTCGGCACTTCCAGCTCGCCCCGGATGTCCACGCGGCCGACTACTACCATTCCGACATCGTCGGGGAAATCTGCCCGAACGAGCGCTTTTTCGCCACCCGCGAAGGCCCGCTACGGGAGGAAGACGGCTTTGTCTTCAGCGACAATGGCTGGGGGTGGCTGGTCCGCACCCCAAAAGACCAACGCACCTTTTTCACGGAGAAGATCG
>JAKLHU010000452.1 GCA_022709995.1 Verrucomicrobiota bacterium
ATGGTGTAGCATTGCAGCTTTTCAATGTCGGGAGTGCCGTGGAAGCCGATGTGGAGGGCGTCGCGCATCAGATAATCGAGCTTGTCGGCGCCGAGATTGCGGTCGTTGATCCAGGCGGCCAGGGGGTCGGCGCCGGCGAACATCGCGCTCAGGCGCTGGAAGTCGACCTGAATGTCCGCCAGTTGCTTTTGCATGGTTTCCAGCAGTCGGATGCCGTTGCCGTGGTGGTCGCCGTGCAGGACCGGCTCGATCTGGTGGGAAAACGGGCCGTGGCCGAGGTCGTGCAGAAGCGCAAAGGCTTGCAGATGGAGGGCGTCGCCGTCGTCCAGGCGGTGGATCCGGCCCAGACGCTGGGTCAGCGCGAGCGTGCCGATGGCATGCTCAAAACGGGTGTGCACGGCCCCGGGAAACACGAGATAGTTGACGCCGAGCTGACGCCGCTCGCGCAACGCCTGAAACGCCGGATGGTCGATCAGCGGCGCCAGGACGGAGATGTCAACCGGCGGAGTGCCGGGAATGCAGATCGATTTTTGCATGGCAGAACGACGCTGTGTTGAGGAGAAAGGCGGTCGCGAAAAAAATAGTCTATTGCCGGGAACACGGAAAGTCAAGCCGGCAAGCAACGCAATCGGGATTACATTATGTCTTTCCGGCGCCGCGGGCGCCAGGATGGGTTTGCCGCCACGGCAATCAGGCAAGCACGGGAAGGAATCATGGCGCGATGACACAGGTCGTTTTTTTTGAGGCGTTCGCCGAGGAACGCGCGGCGCTGGAAAAATATGCGGGTGGGCGGATCCAGGCCGAGTACACCTGGAAGACCATCCAGGAATGGGGCGGAGCCACTGAACCGCCGGCGCCGATTCTATCGGTGCGCACGCAGTCGCTGATTCCGCCGGGCTGGGCCGGCCGGCTGCAGGCTATCCTGACCCGCAGCACGGGCTTTGACCACCTGATCCGCTACGGCGCCGCCGTCGACCACCGGCCGGCTTGCGGATATCTCCCTCTCTATTGCCATCGCGCCGTGGCTGAGCAGGCCCTGCTGCTGTGGATGGCTCTGCTGCGCCGGCTGCCCGTGCAAATGCGCCATTTCCATGACTTTGACCGCGATGGCTTGACCGGTCGCGAGGCATACGGCAAGCATCTTCTGGTCGTCGGCGTCGGCCGCATCGGCTCGGAAATCGTCCGCCTGGGCCAAGGGCTGGGCATGGCCGTGCGCGGCGTCGACCCGGTGCAACGTCTGGACGGGCTGGAGTATGTGAGCTACGAGGACGGCGCCGGCTGGGCGGACGTTGTGGCCGTGGCCATGAACCTCACTGCCGGCAATCATGGCTATTTCAGCGCCCGGCGCCTCGGGATGCTTCACCCCGGGACGCTGCTGGTCAATGTGGCGCGGGGCGAATTCACGCCCCTGGCCGAGCTGGCCGACGCGTTGCGCTCCGGCCTTCTGGGCGGCATCGGCCTCGACGTATATGAAGACGAATCCAGCCTCGGACCGCGCTTGCGCGGGGAAAAGCCCGGCCCGGTCGGCGTCGCCTTGGCGGAACTGCAGAAGTCCGACCGGGTCATCCTCACGCCGCACAACGCGTTCAACACCGTCGAGGCGGTGGAAAGAAAAGCCGAACAGTCGATCCAGCAGATTGAGGCATTCCTCAGCCAGGGCCGGTTCCTGTGGCCGGTGGGCGATTGATAACAAATACCATCCCGGCGAGGCAGTGGCGCCTTGGCGGGGCGGCGGGGCGTTCCGCCGGGGCCGGGCGGTCGTTTTCCGCCGCCCGGGGCGTTCCGCCTGGGACGGGGGCGATTGACAAAGGCGTTTTTGCTTACTGCGGCAGCAATTCCCTCATGCGGGCTTGGCCTTTCGGATTCGGGGCGCCGTGGGTGCCGTTCGGGGTCACGCTGATGGCTTTGCGGGTGCCTGCCGGCAGGCTGTTGTAGACGGCATACACGCTGGTCGGCACGCAGGTGAGGTCGACAAAACCCGTCGACAAGTAGGTCTCGCACGTGATCCGGGTGGCGAAGTTGACGTTGTCGAAATACTCGGCCGTGTTGGCGATTTTGGTCGTGGCCTCATCCATGCTTCCGTCCGCGGCGGCGGCATACAGGCGGGGCCAGCCGGGCTGGCGGCGCGGCGTCGCGCGGGTGCCGGCGTGGTCGCTGAGCGCCGGTACCCCGGCCACGCACAGCGTGACCTGCTTGTCGAGAGCCGCCGCCGCGATGGCCTGGCCGCCGCCCTGGCTGCCCCCATAGACGACCAGCGTCTTGCCGTCCCACTCCGGACGTGTCTTGACATAGTCCAGGGCCCGCATGACGCGCAGCATCATGCCGTTGAAATAAAATTCATCCCGGTTGTCCTTGTTGAAATACGGGTAGCCTTTCAGCTCGGTATTGGAGAGCTGCTCGTAAAACTCCGGCGGCTGGCCGTTGGGCAGGCCATGCGCGTTGACATCCAGGCTGATGACGCCCTTGCGGTATTGCTTCGACGAGCTGCGCACGCCGGCGCCATGATAGGTGACGACGGCCGGGCAGCTTTTCGGCGCCGCGCCGGTCGGAACGCTGAGGTAGCCGGACACCGGCTTGGGACCGGTGCAGTCGACCTGCACGTCGTAGAGTTCGAAGCCGGCGGCGGCCCCCTCGATGCGGGTCAGCGTGGCCTTGACCGGCACTTGGTCCAGC
>JAKLHU010000453.1 GCA_022709995.1 Verrucomicrobiota bacterium
GATCCCAACCAGGAACTGATTGGCCAGGGGCTCGCCAACATCATCGGCGCCATTGGCAAGAGCTATCCGGCCTCCGGCTCCTTCTCCCGTTCGGCGGTCAACCTCCAGGCCGGCGCGGCCACCGGCATGTCAAGTGTCTTCACCGGTCTGACCGTGGTCATTGCCCTGCTGTTTTTCACGCCGCTGCTCTATCACCTGCCGCAGTCGGTGCTGGCGGCGATCATCATGATGGCTGCCAGCAGGCGCCGGAGGAGGATGGTGCGGGTGACGCGTTCCTCCAGTTCGGTGAAGCCGGCTTTGGCCAGGAGAGCGCCGAGGAGGATGGCGATCAGGCCCCGGCTGCTTTGGATGATGTTGCCGTTGACCGTGCCGATGCTGCTGAAGCAGGCGAAGAGGAAAAGCATGGCCAGCAGCCAGAAGAAGGCAAACGGTGCGACCGTGCGCCAGACCCGCGCCGGTTGGCGTGGCAGCCAGGGAATGACGGCCAGGGACAAGGCGCCGCACAAGGTGTAGGAAAGAAAGGCCCCGAGCAGGGATGACGGCGCCAGCCCCGTGATGCCGATGCCTTGCAGTCGGCGCACCAGCTCCGTGATGCAGGTGTCGGAGGAGGCGTAGCCGATGCAGGTGAGGACTACCCAGGCGAAGCTGTCGGCGGTAAGGCGGCGGCCGGCGTTGTTGAGCAGAGCCGTCGACGCCAGCGTGAGGAAAATGCCGAGCCATTGCGGAAAGCCGTAGGCGGCATTCTTCAGAATCAGGATGTTGATGGCCGCCAGGACAATCAGTTTCAGCCCCAGCAGCGGCACGACCCGGGAGGAATCGACTTTGCGCTGGGCCAGGAACAGGCACGTCTGGCCCCACAGATAAAAGAACACGCCGCCGAACAGCGGCCAGGCGATGGTGGCGAGATGGCTGAGGACCAGCGGCGACCAGGTGAAGCAGAGCCCGGCGAGCGACAACGCGCCCATGATCAGGTGCGCCCGGCACAGCAGGCCCATCGGGCTGATGTCAAGATGGCGCCGGACAGCCAGGCTGGAGAAGACATAGGCCAGGGCCAGGCAGAGGGCAGCGACGCTGCCCAGAAGTAATCCAGTCATGGGGTGGTTGACCTGTCGCCGGGAAAGGCGGTTGTGAAAGACACGTCCCGGCCGGGCGCCGTTCGGGGGGAGGCGGCGGGCCGGAATCCGTTCGGCGCCTGGTGGCTTGCCGTCGGCAAACGCGGTTTGCCGATGTCGGAAAAAGCGCACGGCGGAGGGTTGTTTGTCTCCGCCGTGGACGTGGCGTTGGATGTGCTGATTTTGGTGGCGTCGGCTGGCGCCAGGAGTCGGCTTCCGGCCGCTCGGCCGGAGGGGCGGGAAGCGTCAACCGCCGCCATTGGGAAAGGCGGTCAGCCCTGCAGCAAGTCTTTTTCCGAGTAGACGTGCAGGCCGGCCAAGCGGAGTGCTTCGCCGGCCGCCTTGGGATCGCTGAAGCGGAAGATCATGATGGGATTGGCGGTTTTCGGTTCCGCAATGGCATACATGTATTCGATGTTGACTTTGGTGCTGACGAGCACGGCCAGAACTTTGGCCAGGCCGCCGGGGGCATTGGCCACTTCCACCGCGATGACTTCATTGATATGGCAGACGACGTCGTGTTGGCGCAGGACGGCGGCGGCGGCGTCGACATTGTCGACGATGAGTCGGAGAATGCCGAAGTCCTGGGTGTCGGCGACGGAGAGTCCGCGGATGTTCTGGCCGGCGTCGCCGAGGATTTTGGCGACCGTGGCTAGTCTGCCGGCGCGGTTTTCGAGGAAGATGGAGAGTTGCCTGATGGTCATGTTGTTCTCCTTTCAGCAGTGCAATCGTGGTTGCCTGGCGGTCGCGGTCGGCCGCGGTCGCCAAGGCGGGGAGGCCGGTTGGGTGTCAATCAGGTTCAGGAATGGCGGAGATCAATGACGCGTTTGGCTTTGCCGATGCTGCGTTCAATGGTGCCGGGTTCGACCAGGGTGATCTTGGCGCTGATGCCGATCAGCTGTTTGACCTTGGTGCTGAGCAGGTTGCGGAGGTTTTCCAGAGCCTTGACCTCGTCCGAAAACACCTGTGGGGTGACTTCGACTTTGATTTCCAGTTCGTCCATGGCTTTCTCGCGGGTCACGACCAGCTGGTAGTGGGGCTCCGTGCCCTCGACGTTGAGGATGACGCTTTCGACCTGGGACGGATACAGGTTGACGCCGCGGATGATGAGCATGTCGTCGCTGCGGCGCTTGACTTTCGCCATGCGGACGAGCGTCCGGCCGCAGCTGCATTTATCATAGGTCAGGGAGGAGATGTCCCTGGTCCGATAGCGGATCAGCGGCATGGCCTGCTTGGTGATGGTGGTGAAGACCAGTTCGCCCTCTTCGCCGGGGGCCTTGACCGCGCCGGTGTCGGGGTCGATGATTTCCGGGTAGAAGTGGTCTTCGAAGACATGCAGGCCGTTGTGGGCTTCGCAGTCGGCCGAGACGCCGGGGCCGATGACTTCGGACAGCCCGAAGATGTCAAACGCCTTGATGCCGCTTTTTTCCTCGATGAAGGCGCGCATCGCCTCGGTCCACGGTTCGGCCCCGAAGAAGCCGACCCGCAGTTTGGTCTGGCGGAAGTTCAGGCCGGTTTTTTCCGCCACTTCGATCATGTGGATGAAAAAGGATGGC
>JAKLHU010000454.1 GCA_022709995.1 Verrucomicrobiota bacterium
CAACTTCCTGACGGCGCCGCCCGAACCAGGGCATGGCGGCCTCTGTGTTCTGCGCAGCGGCCACCTTTCCCGCGAAGCCGCCATGACTGCGCCGGCGCGACTGGCCCAGGTGGCGGAACACGTCTGCGCTTGCGAGTTGAATGAACGCCGCCGCCTGGCTCACTTCAACCCAAACGATCTGTGCGATCTGGTCAGCCGCGCTCGCGGCCTTGCCCGCAGTGCCTTCAAAATGAGCGAATCCGAAATGCGCAACTGCCTGTCGGCCATCTGGCTGGGCCGGGAATGCGACCTTTTCCGCCAGACCGGAACCAACTGCCTCCTGGACCTTTTCGGCAACGCGGGTTCCGCCACCATCCGGATGCTCCACCCGAATGGAGTCAAAGGCAAGGAATGGTCGGAAGACCTCTGCGAGCAGCTGCGCATCGACATGCTGCACCAGGGCCTGGACCTTTGACCAGCAGCCACCCGGACCACCCATTTCTCCCGGCGCCGGCGACAGCCTTGCCGCCCCCCTCGAAAAGAGCCGCCGGAAGGAACCCCCGGGAGCGGTGACGGTCAAACAGGATGACGACGACAAGCCGGAACGGCAAGCCGACAGTCACCGCTTGGCACGAACGAGGAGCCTGCCGGCCCAAAAGAAAACAACAACCGCGGGAGAATCGCCAAAAAAAACGTCACCCCGAATCCAACCACCGGCGGGTTGGGAAATTATGCACACCGGAGCCATCTTTCCGAAAGGTAATCGATCAGCCATTGCATCTGAAGGCGGCAGAGACTTGGCGTGCCAAGGTGGCGCCACAGGCCTTGAGGCGACCAGGCGTTGACTCCGCAAGTGCTCAGTTATCAATGTCTGACCACTTACCCCGAAGGCGCCGTTCGGTCGCGCCGGGGTTGGCCAAAAGCCGGTTAGGGAGTTATATTACATATTTGCCAAACAGCCCTTTCGCGGCTGGCTTGGCGAGGGCAGAAGGAGCAGCTGGGAGGTCCAGCGCCAGCCGGGCCGGTTCAACCGGGTCCGGCACTTAACCTCCCAGAGGTGAATACGGAGGGGAAACCATGTCGGAATACGATGAAATACTGAAGAAATTCACGCCCCAGGCGCAGCAAGTGCTGGCCATGGCGCGCAAGGAAGCCCGCAACATGGGCAACGAGACCCTGGGTACCGAGCACATTCTGCTCGGACTCATCCAGCTGGGCCGCGGAGTCGCCGTGGCCGTGCTGCGGAAAATGGGCCTCAACCTCGACCTTGTCCGCCGCGAAATCGAACTCAACGGCAAGGGCCCGAACCAGGACTTGAAAGAAGCTGGCGACATGCCGATCTCGCCCCGGGTGAGACGCGTATACGCGCTGGCCGACAAGGAAGCCAGGGCGTTGAACTACAACTTCATCGGCACGGAGCATCTGCTCCTGGCCCTGATGAGCGAGTCGCAATGCCAAGCGGCGAAAATCATGTTCGCGCTGGGCGTCGACATCGACAAGGTCCGGCAGGAAATCATGCGCCAGCTGGATCCGAATTTCCTGCCGCCGCCGCCATTGTCGGACGATGACTCCGCCAGCGGTCCGGCCGATGCCAAACCGGAGGCCGCCGAGACCCGCCAGGGCGACGGCGACCAGCCCCAGCCTCGGGAAACGCCGTCCGCCACGGCTCCCGCCGAACGGATGCCCGCCCTCAAGACCTTCGGCCGCAACCTGAGCGACCTGGCGGCGGCTGGACGCCTCGACCCCGTCATCGGCCGCTACCAGGAAATCGAACGGGTCGTCCAAATCCTCTGCCGGCGGACCAAGAACAACCCGGTGCTCATCGGCGAGGCCGGCGTCGGCAAGACCGCCATTGTGGAAGGCCTGGCCCAGGCCATCCACAACCAGACGGTGCCGGAACTGCTGCGCAACCGCATCGTCATCGCCCTGGACATGACTTTGCTCGTGGCCGGCACCAAGTACCGCGGCCAGTTCGAAGAACGCCTGAAAGCCGTCATGGAGGAAATCCGGCAGTCGGGACGCGTCATCCTGTTCCTGGACGAACTGCACATCATCGTCGGCGCCGGCGGCGCCGAAGGCGCCATGGACGCGGCCAACATCCTGAAACCGGCCCTGTCCCGCGGCGAAATTCAGTGCGTCGGCGCAACCACCCTCAATGAATACCGCAAGAACATTGAAAAAGACTCCGCTCTGGAACGGCGTTTCCAGACGGTCATGGTCCACCCGCCGTCCTCGGCCGACGCCGTCGCCATCCTGCGCGGACTGGCGCCCCGCTACGAGGAATTCCATCATGTCAAATACAGTGACGAGGCGCTGACCGGCGCCGTCACGCTGTCGGAACGCTATGTCCCGGCCCGCTATCTGCCCGACAAGGCCATCGACGTGATTGACGAGGCCGGCGCCCGAATGCATCTGGTGGAGACGAGCCGGCCACAAGGCATCACCAGCCTGGAGGACGAACTGGCCGAAGTCACCCGGCAAAAGGTCGACGCCGTCAAAAATCAGCTTTTTGAGGTGGCGGCCGGCCTGCGTGACCAGGAACAGAACCTGAAACGGAAAATTGCCGAGGCCCAGGCGGCTTGGGAAAAGGAACGCGAGCAAGTCGTCCATGTCATCACCGGCGATGAAATCCGCACCGTGGTCGCGAGCATGACCGGCATCCCCCTGGCCCGGATGGCGGAA
>JAKLHU010000455.1 GCA_022709995.1 Verrucomicrobiota bacterium
AGTTCTCATACAGGCGCCAATTCAGATGCGGCCAGTAGTCCAGGCCGGCCCGGCGCCGATGCGCTTCGTCCAGGGAGAATCCCAGCGGCTTGATCAGGTGCAGGGCGGCGTCCGTGCACACGCACAGGCGGCCGATGGTGCCGGTGTTTTGGGGGATTTCCGGCGCCACCAGGACGATGTTGAAACACGGTTGCAGCGGCGAGTTCATGATTTGACCAGGTAGAATGCCTTGATGCCCGCCAGATATTTTTGGGCTTGGCGGTTTTTACCGGTGACGGTGATTTTCAGTTGTTCCGGGCCGGCGTCAAGAGTGACTTTGCCCAGTGGCATCGGCCCGCTCGAATCGCGTTCCGGCGCATAGGTGTCAAAAGGTTTTCCCAGCACGCGGTCATTGATGGCGATGGTGACGATGCCGTGATCGTCGCCCAGGATCAAGTCCGCCAGCAGTTCGAAGTCGCCGGTGGCCGGGACCGTAAACGTGAACGTCATGGCTTCGCCCACGGTTGTCGCGCAAAGCACCACCGCGGCCCGGTCGGCCTGGGTGATGATCTGCGTCGCACTCGGTGAAACCACCGGCAGCTTCGCCGCGGCAAACATCATCGCCGTCGCCGGCACGGGGGGGTGTGGCCGGATGACCACGGCCTGGCGCAACGTCCCCGTTGAAAATGGCAAGGTCAGCACCAGTCGGCACAGCGACAAATCACCCGGGGCGGCGGGTGGCCCTGGCCGTGGCGTCGGCGCTTCCGTCGTGGATGGCGATGGCGGCACGGGCCAACGCAACATCGCCTCGGCCGGGAATTCCAGGCGCAGGCCATCCCATTCCAGCCAGCCGCCGGCCTCGCGGCCCGGGATGGTGCGTTTTTCCGGCCCGGGATACCACCGTTCGCCATTGCCAAATCGGATGAATCCGCTGCGTCGGGGCAACGGCACGTGCGCCGCGGCCGGCGCGGCGGACGGCTTGGCCAGCACATACGCCAGTTCCAAGGCGCCGTCGGCCATCGGCGACATCGTTACCTGGGCCGCGTCTGCGCCATAGGTCAGTTCGACGGCCGGCGTCTGGTCGGGCGGTGACAGTTTCGCCGCCGTCGGCGTCCAACGCAGACTTTGCGGCCGGCCGTCGACGTCTGCCGCCTTGGTGGCCGCCGCGGCAGTAGCTGTCGTTTTGGCGTCGTTTGGCTCGAGGTCGCCAAAGGTGAAATTCGACCACCATGGCTGATTTTTGCCATTGCCGCCGCCGACGGTCATCCCGAGTTTTTCGTGAAAAAGGTCAAAGCAGTTCTGCCGGTCCAGCGGCCAGCGTCGGCTCGAGGGCGAGGCGGTGTAGGCCGAAAGGCAAAGCTGCCAGGCGCCCAGGCGTCGTTTTTGCATTTGCCGGTCATCCGAAAGGAAATCTCCGGTCGGCGCGGCAACACCAGGGCCGTTGCCGCCGTGAATGAGCATGGCGGCGGCGTAGTCGGGGTCGATGGTCCGCTTGCCGCTGCATTCCGCGGCGGTCTGGCGCAGCAGAAAGTCGCGTCCGGCCGCGGTCCAGGAAAATCCGACATTGCCGAGGTTTCTGGTTGTCCGGTAGGGCAAGGCCGAGTCGAACGCTGCCGCGACCGTGCCGTCTGGCCAGAGCAGGGCGTTGTGCAGGAGAGCGCCGCGTTCCATGGCGTTGAGGACGGCGGCGTCCTGGGACAGGCTGTAGTAAAGGCCAAGCGCGTCCAGCGTCATCAGGTTATGGATGAGGCTGGGGCCATGACGGTCGGGATCGCGGCTGCGCCAGAATCCATCCGGAGCCTGGGCGGCCGCGATGCCGGCGACGGTCAGGCGGGCCTGTTCGCGCCATTCCGGCTTGTCGAAGGCCATTCCGGCCGCGTACAGCGCCGCGGCCGCCTGGGCCGAACTGCCGCGGGCGCCGTCCGTGGTTTCCGTCGGCATGGCGGCGAAGCCGCGTTGGAGGCCTTGTGCCCACTTCTGGCGGGCGGCTGGGGGCAAATGGTCCTTGACGATGAGGTACGCCCGGATCCAGCGGCTGTAGGTTCCGGGCAGGCGCTGCGAACGCCCGCCGGCCGCTATGGTCCAGCCGCCGTCCGCGTTCTGGGCATCGGCCAGGGCTTCGCCGGCTTTGCTGATGACGGCCAGCAGCGCGTCGTCGCCGTGATAGGGATTGGCTTTGGATGCCAGCCGCCACACCGCGGCCAGGGGGAAAATCACATTCTGGTTTCGGGCATGCCAGCCCTGCGCCTGAAAGCGGCCGGTGCCGGCATCGAATTGGGCCAATTGCGCCGGCACCGACTGCACCAGTGACTGCAAAAGCCAGTCTGTCGGCGGCCAAGTCTTGGGCGCTCCTCGGTCTTGGGCGGCAACGCTGCCGGCGAGCGCTAGAACAAGCCATGTATATAGGATGCGGCGAGGCGTGGTCATTGGGCGTGATTTCCTGTCGATGACACGGCTGTTCTCGGGCCGTGTCGTCAACAGAAAAAACGCAAGGAGCCGTCTCCTTATTGGTTGATCCGCCGTCTTTGCCGCGATGGTCCGGTGGTTGGCCGTGCAGACGGCGTTCGCGGCCGGGGCGCCGGCACCCGGGGCGCCGGCCTTGGGTGTTGGTTTTTACATCAATCTGATGACGGCATACGGGCATTTTTCGGGCAGGGCCACCGTGATTTGGTCA
>JAKLHU010000456.1 GCA_022709995.1 Verrucomicrobiota bacterium
CCGCCTGACCGGAGTTTCCCCATGCGCCATGCGTCCCGACTGCTGGTGTGGTGCCTGGGCGTGGCCATCGCCGGCTCCGTTTCCGCCGCGCAGGCACCCTCGAACATTCCCGAGCTCGCCGACATGCCGGCCGGCACGCAGCGCCTGGCGCCGGTGCTGCTGACGGCGGACATGGTGGCGGCCATGGCTCCGGGGTCGGTCATTGTCGACATCTCCATTGACCAGGGTGGCAATTGCGCCTTGACCGAGCCGGGCGGTACTTGCGTGAAGCACGGGGTGACGATCGAGGGCATCAAGAACATCCCCGGTCTGCTGCCGACCAGTTCGACCTGGATGTTCGCCCGGAATATGTACCATCTGGTGAAATATCTGGTCCGGGACGGCCGCATGACCTTGGACCGGAGCGACGAGATCGTCGCCGGCATCGTCACCACGATTGACGGCAAGGTCGTGCACGAGGGGGCGTTGGAAGCGATGGGAGGCAAGGCATGAGTGCTTGGCTGCTCTGTGTGCTGTTTGTGGTCAGTGCGGTGGTCGGTTATTTTTTGATTCGGCAGGTGCCGTCGCTGCTGCACACGCCGCTGATGTCCGGCATGAATGCGTTGTCGGGGATCACGGTTCTGGGGGCGTTGGCGGCGGCCGCCGGCGGCCAGCGCTTTCTCGCCTCCGCCGCGATTGTTCTGGCGACCGTCAATATTGTCGGCGGTTTTTGGGTGACCGACGTGATGTTGAAGATGTTCAAAGGGAAAAGGACGGCGCGCGATGAGTGACACGGTCTATCTAATCATTGGCATTCTGGCGGTGCTTGGGGTTTTGGCCGGGATCGTCGCCATGAGCCGGGTCCGGAGCGCGCGGGCCGGCAACGCGATCGGGGCTTTTTCGGTGGCGGTCGTGATGGCCGTCACCTGGTGGAAGCATGATCTGGCCGGGCAGCCGACGGTACTCGTCGCCTTGGCCGTCGGCACCGGTCTGGGCGCGTTTGGCGCGTTGCGGGTGAAGATGATTCAGATGCCGCAGTTCGTGGCCCTTCTGAATGGTCTGGGCGGTTTGGCGAGTGCTCTGGTGGCTTTCAGCAGCCTCCATTCCGGCGGGGTTCTGGAGCAGTACGCGTCTCTGGTCGCGCTGGCGGTCGGGCTGTTGACGGTCTCCGGCAGCGTCGTTGCCGCCGGCAAGCTGGCCCGGCTGCTGGCGCAGCGACCGGTGGTTTTGCAGGGTCACGCCCTGATTGTCGGCGGCCTGCTGCTTTTGACGGTGGTTTCCATTGCCGCGAAGGCGTCGATACCGGTTGCGGTCGGCGCGTTGCTGTTCGGGGTGTTTTTCTCCATTCGCGTCGGCGGCGCCGACATGCCGATCACCATTTCCTTGCTGAATTCGCTCAGCGGGGTGGCTGGCGGCGTGGCCGGCATCGCCATTGGCGATCCCGTTCTCACCTGTGTTGGCGGCATTGTCGGGGCGTCCGGGTTGCTGCTGACGCAGATCATGGGCCGGGCCATGAATCGCAGCCTCGTCAACATCCTCCTGGGCCGGACGGCGAAGGCCGCGCCGGCGAAAGGTTCGCCGGGGTCGGCGCCGGAGGAGAAAGCCGCCGATTTGTCGGCGGCGCCGGTGGCCGCTCCGGCAATGACCATTTCGGCGGCGGCGCCGGCTGCGCCGGAATCGGCTTCTGCCCTCTCGGCGGCGGTTGAAGCACCGGCGGCCGACGGCATTCCGGCTGGCGGCGCCGGTGGTGTCGGGGCCTTGGCCGGGGCCGCGGGCGCGGGGCAATCCGTCGCCGCCTCCGCCGAGGACCGGTCCTCGCTTCTCCGGGCGATTTTGGGCGCGGCCCGGGACGTCATCATTGTTCCCGGGTATGGCATGGCTTTGGGGCAGGCGCAGGCTTCCGTCAAGAAACTGGCCGACACCCTGGCGGCGCGCGGCGCCAAGGTGCGCTATGCCATTCACCCGGTTGCCGGCCGCATGCCGGGGCATATGAATGTGCTCCTGTGCGAAGTCGACGTCCCGTATGAGCAGCTCTTTGAGTTGGATGACATCAACGGCGACTTTGCCTCCTGCGACGTCGTCGTCGTGGTAGGGGCCAACGACACCATCAATCCGGCCGCGAACACGGCCGAGGGCACGCCGATCTATGGCATGCCGGTGCTGGCCGTGGGCGACGCGCCGCACGCGATTATCTGCAACCTCGACGACCGTCCCGGCTATGCCGGTGTGCCCAATCCATTGTATCAGAGCAGCAAGAGCATGGTGCTGTTCGGCGACGCCAACGCCACGCTGGCCGAACTGCTGGCCTTGCTCCCGTAAGTCGTTAGCCGGAAGCCGCGCTTCGCCGGTTCTCCTTCCCGGGCCTTGCTGGCAAGGAGCAGTTTGCCGGCGGCGTCGCGGCGTCGACGCCGCTGGTTCCGGGTGTTTGAATGACGGCACGGCAGGCAGGAAAGGCGGAAGCAAGCATGGAATTGTATGCAGGGGCGATAGCGGACGAGCGGATTCGGCGTTATCTGCCGGTGGAGCGTGTCCTGGCGGCGGCGCAGGCTGACGGTGCTGCCGGCTTGGTTCATCGCCCGATCATCCAGATCAATCTTTGGGACAAAGTCAACCGGCCGGTCACTCTGGCCCCCGGCGGGTTCATTCTGGTTGA
>JAKLHU010000457.1 GCA_022709995.1 Verrucomicrobiota bacterium
CAGGCCGCGGAGACCTTCTTCCGCACCGGCGCCTTCTAAACCGCGCCGCCGGCCGGCGACCCCCAGCCAGCCCCGCCAGCCGAACGCGCCTCAGCAATCGTCGTCCGCGTGACGCTCTATCCACGCGCGCACAAAATCAACGGCCTCGGTGCCCAGGTCGGCGCAGCAGTTGGAGCAGAAGATGATGCCCTCCGAAGTCCCCTCCAACAGATGGCGGCGATAAGTTTCGCATTCGGTCTCAATCTGCTCCCGCGTCAACGGCTTTCCTTCGCCGTAATTCCACAGGTAGCAGCCGTTCATCCGCCGCTGCCCCGGCGTCCTGGCCACAACGGCCGCAAAGTCGCGGCCGAGGTCGGCCAGCTCCGCCGGCGCCATCATGTTCCAGTAGGTGACGATGTCAAAGCTATGCAGATAGTCGTCCACCGCCATCGCCAACTGCCGCTTGTAGAACACGACGCTGAAATCAAGACGGCGGGACGGACAGGCATGCAGCTCGGCCGCCATCGCCTGCACGGCCGCCAAACTCAGACGAGCCGGCTTCGGCGCCACCGGCGACCGAAAAAAATCATCCAGAATGGCCCCCGTGAGATTCGGAAATTTTTCCGCCAGGCGCAAGACTTCGCCGAGGTCGGTGGTGTCGTCGTTGCGCACCGAGCCGCTGTCGCCGATGGCGGACCACATGACCCGCCGCATCGGCCGCAGTCGTGCGGCCTCGTCGTCAAACGGCGGCGCCGGAAGATTGCACATGACCACCCGGCACATATTCGGAATGCCGAGGAACTGCGCCCCCTCCAGAGGCTCCATCCGGTTCTCGCCCGGAAGCTTCCACCGCTGATTGCCGGCGGCATGATGATGGCTGCCGGCGTTCTGGCCCCATAACCACAACCGATCGCGAAATTTCATGCCTGTCTCCCAGATGGATAGATTATGCTCTGCCTGGGCGGCGCGAGGACGACGCCCCCATGGCTCGCCGCCCCGCCAAGGCTCAAAGCAACAACATGCAATCGCCATAACTGTAAAAACGCATCCGGCTCCGGACCGCAAAGTCATACGCCCGCATGACATGGGCGTGCTCCGCAAACGTGCAGACCAGCATCAGCAAGGTCGACTGCGGCAGGTGAAAGTTGGTCAACAGGCCGTCCGCAACCCGGGACCGATGCGGCGGATACAAAAAAATCGACGTCCGCCCCGAGCCGGCCATGACCATCCCGGAGGCAGAATCAAAACACGTCTCCAAAACCCGCACCGACGTCGTGCCGATGCCGATGACGCGCCCTCCTTCCCGACGGGTCCGATTGACCAGCTCGGCGCTCGCGACGGGAAAATGGTAGTTTTCCGCGTGCATGACATGGTCTTCAACCCGCTCCGCGCTCACCGGCTTGAACGTCCCGGCGCCGACATGCAGCGTCAAACGCGCAATCCTGACCCCGCGCGCCTCCAGACCGGCAAGCATGTCAGGAGTAAAATGCAGCCCCGCGGTCGGCGCCGCCACCGCCCCCGGCACCGCCGCGTACACGGTCTGATAACGCTCGCGATCCTCCGGCAGGGGCTCGCGGTCAATATAGGCGGCAACGGAATCTGCCCATCCTTCTCCATCAAGGCGAAAACATCCTCGGCGTCAAACCTGACCTGGAAGGTGCCGTCCGGATTTTTCCGGGTGACGACAAAGCCCCCGGCGGCGACGTCCTCCAGCTCAACCCGCGCGCCCGGCGGCAGCCGCCGGCCCGGCCGCAACAGACACGTCCAGGTGCCGTCCGCCGCCGGCTCCAGCAGAAAAGCCTGCACCCGCCCGCCCGTCTGCACCCGATGCCCCCACAAACGCGCACACAACACCCGCGTATCGTTGATGACCAGGCAGTCGCCAGACCGCAAATACTGCGGAAACTCGACAAAGCCGTGCCGCGAAAACGCGCCGCTGCGACGATCCAGGACCAGCATCGCGGAGTCCGACCGGCGGGCAGCCGGATGCTGCGCAATGAGCTCCTCCGGCAAATCATAATGGAAATCAGATACTTTCATGGACCTTCTTGCTTCATTCCGCGGCTTTCCGCCGCCAACTGGCTGCGCCGACACCCTGCCGCGACCATCACCGCTTCGCCGTCAGGGCCCGCCGCATGTCCCGGTCGTCCTCGCGCTTCTTCAAGTCGTCCCGCTTGTCATGGACATTCTTGCCGCGGCACAACCCCATCTCCACCTTCACCTTGCCCTGGTCATTGAAATAAAAGGCCAGCGGCACCAGCGTCAGGCCCTTCGCTTCGATGCTCTTCTTCAACCGCAGAATCTCGCGCTTGTGCATCAGCAGGCGCCGCGGCCGCCGCGCCTCATGATTGTTGCGATTGCCCTGCTCGTACGGGGCAATGTGCGCCCCCGTGAGCTGCAAATTGCCGTCATAAATCGAGGCGTACGCATCCACCAGCGACACTCCGCCCGCACGACAGGACTTGACTTCCGTCCCCGTCAAGGCTATCCCGGCCTCAAACTTCTCCAGAACGACGTAATCGTGCCGGGCCTTCTTGTTCTGAGATATCGTCTTCATAGGCAAAATTCCCCGCCCCGACAAGAAAAATATCGATTCGCGTGTAAACTAAATAATATAGCCGACTTCACCGCCGATGAAAACCAGGCGGCCGA
>JAKLHU010000458.1 GCA_022709995.1 Verrucomicrobiota bacterium
CGCCAGCCGCGTCCGCAGCCTGGTCGCCTTCATCCTCCGCTTCAAGCCGCTTGTCAAACTGCAGAAGAAGCTGGTCGGCGAAGGCGAACTCGGCAAGGTCTTCATGGCCAATGTCGACTACTGGTTCGGTCGGGAACGCAAAGGCTGGATGAAACACCGGGAGCAAACCGGCGGCGCCTTCATCCTCGCCGGCTGCCACTCCGTCGACATGGCTCGATACATCCTGGACAGCGACATCGTCGAAGTCACGGCGGCCAGCGCCACCGTCGGCGACTACTACGACTACCCGCCCGTGGAAACCGCCCAGGTGAAATTCGCCAACGGCGCTCTCGGCGTCTTCACCTGCTCCCTCGTCGGCTGCAATCCCTATACCGCCAACCTCAGCATCCTCGGCGAACACGGCACCATCGTCAACGACCAGTTCTATCTCCGGAGATTCGCCGGCCAGAAGGACTTCTTCACCCTCGACACCGGCACGAAAAAGTCCGGCGACGTCTACGACCACCCCTTCCCGGAAATGGTCGAGCACCTGGTCGAATGCATCCGCGAGGAAAAGGAATCCCCCCACAACCTGCAGTCCGCCGTCAACGCCCACCTGGCCTGCATCGCCATCTGCACGAGCGCCCGGCAAAACGGCCGGAAAATCGCCATTGACGGCACCCGGCTGATCTGCCCATGAGCCCGCCAGGCCGGCGGCGACCGCCAGGCCGGCCCAGGTGACGCCGCCCGTCCGCCGCGCCCCCATCCCTCCCGGAACCAACGCCTGCCGCTCCATGCCCACCTTGTTTGACCATGCCCGCGAAAAGAAAATGCGCCACGAGCAGCCACTGGCGGCCCGTATGCGTCCGCGCACCCTGGAGGAGTACATCGGGCAGGAGCATATCCTGGCCCCCGGCCGGCTGCTGCGCCGCGCCATCCAGGCCGACCAGATGTCGTCCCTGATCTTCTACGGCCCGCCGGGCACCGGCAAAACCACCTTGGCAGCCGTCATCGCCAACACCACCAAAAGCACCTTCGTCACCCTCAACGCAGTCATGGCCGGCATCGCCGATCTACGCGAAATCACCGCCGCCGCCCAACGCCGCCTGGGCGAATACGGCCAGCGGACCATCCTCTTCATCGACGAAGTCCACCGCTGGAACAAAGCCCAGCAGGACGCCCTTCTGCCCTGGGTCGAAAACGGCACCGTCATCCTGATCGGAGCAACCACCGAAAACCCCTACTTCACCGTCAACCGGGCCCTGGTCAGCCGGAGCCGTATCTTCCAGCTTAAACCGCTGGACAACAACAATATCAGAGATATTATCCGCCTCGCCATCGCCGACCCCGAGCGCGGCTTCGGCCAACGCCGCCTGACCATTGCCGACGACGCCCTGGAACACCTCGCCGACATCGCCAACGGCGACGCCCGCGCCGCCCTCAACGCCCTGGAACTGGCCGCCGAAACCACGCCGCCCGACCAGGATGGCGCCATCCATATCACCATGGCCGTCGCCGAGGAATCCATCCAGCGCCGCGCCGTGCTCTACGACAAGGAAGGCGACTGCCATTTCGACACCATCAGCGCCTTCATCAAATCCATGCGCGGCTCCGACCCCGACGCCACCTTCTACTGGCTGGCCAAGATGGTCTATGCCGGCGAAGACCCGCGCTTCATCTTCCGCCGCATGACCATCTTTGCCAGCGAAGATATCGGCATGGCCGACCCACACGCCCTGCCGTTCGTCATCGCCGCCGCCGAGGCCTTCGACCGCGTCGGCCTGCCCGAAGGCCATTACCCCCTCGCCCATGCCGCCCTTTACTGCGCCACCGCCCCCAAATCAAACTCCGTCATGGGCTTCTTCGACGCCCTCAAACTGGTCGGCGACGAACGCGAAGCCGAAGTCCCCAATCACCTCCGCGACGCCAGCCGCGACCAGGAAGGCTTCGGACATGGCGTCGGCTACCAATACCCACACGCCTACCGCGACCACTGGGTCGCCCAGCAATACCTGCCGACCTCCCTGCAGGGAAAAATGTTCTATGAACCAGGCGCCATCGGCTATGAGCAATCCCTGGCCGATACCGTCCGCCAACGGCGCGAACTGCAACTGGCCGCCGTCCGCGAACAGGACCAGCGCCTGGCCCCACCCGAAATCCTCACCTTCAGCCCCGCCGACAAGGCCGCGGAAAAATGGCTGGCGCGGGCGGCCGACACCCTGAGCGCCGACCTGGCCACCATCCGCGAAACCCTCTTCGCCAGCCGCCCGGGCCAGCGCCACGACCTCGTCCTGGACATCACCGCCGATGCCGGCGCGTGCGTCTGGGAAGCCCTCCGCCACGTCCCGGAGGGCGGCGTGTTCGCACTGGTCGCCACCGCCGAAGCCTGCCAGCAACTCCTTGACCAAGCGGAAAACCTCCCGCTGCTGCGCCGCCCGGTCCTCCTGATCGGAACGCCGGAACAGCTGCCGGAACTGCTCGCCAAACACGACGCCGACATCCGTTTCGACTTCATCGTCGGCCGTAATCTATTGTCCCGGGCCGCCGACCGCGCCGCCATCCTGCGCCTGGTCGCCGGCCTCCTCCGGCCGGGCGGCGTCCTGGCCGTCGCCGAAAACATCCCGCGCTTCTCGCAGCGCCTGGGCG
>JAKLHU010000459.1 GCA_022709995.1 Verrucomicrobiota bacterium
CCGACGCCAACTCGCCACCCCGCCCCGCCAGTCGCGCCGGCCCGCCCCGCCCCCATGCCGCCACCCCCGTAAGCAGCCAGAGGCCCAGTGGCCCGCCGCCATCGGCTCGGACGCGGGAAACATTCCCGCCGCGACCGCCAGCCCCGGACAGCCACGGCAAGACAAGGAGAAATCATGCGCTTCACGCTCACACTGTCCCTCTGCGGCCTGACCCTGGCCGGCGCCCTGTTCGCCGCCGACTACACGGCCGAAATCGCCGCCGTCAAAAACGGCGCCCGCACCGAGGCCAGGGCAATCTGGTGGGGGTTCAACCCCGAAGACGCCACCGAATGCCTGCAGCAGGCCCTGAACTCCGGCGCCCGCAAAATCATCGTCGACAACCCCGGCACCCCCTGGAACGTCGGCCCCATCGTCTTCCCCTCGGATATCGACGTCGTCTTCAACGACGGCGTCGTCGTCCAAGGCATCCCCGGACGCTTCGACGACCCGGCCCGAAAACACTCCCGCCGACGCCTCTTCGAAATCCAAAAACAGAAGAACGTCACCCTGCGCGGCCTCGGAACGGTGAAACTGACCAAGCCGGACAAGGAAAAACACGAGCAGATGCACCTGGTCCACATCCTCGACAGCGCCAAGGTGTCGGTCATCAACTTCGACATCGGCCCCGCCAGCGGCGACTGCGTCTACGTCGGCTCCCGCGACTGCCACGACATCCACCTGGAAAACCTGCGCTGCCACGACGGCTGGCGCCAGGGCATCAGCATCACCGGCGTCCGCAATCTCCTCGTCAAAGACTGCCAGTTCAACGACACCAAAGGAACCATGCCGCAATGCGGGGTCGACATCGAACCGAACTACCCGGACGGCACCGGCGCCGAAAACATCGTCTTCGAAAACTGCGAGTTCAGCCGCAACGAGCTGGCCGGCATCCAGATCAGCAACAACAGCGAACAACCGACCAACATCAGTTTCCGCAACTGCGTCATCCGCGACAACAAGGGCGCCGGCATCAGCATGAGCCATACCGGCAAAGGCAGCCCCGAACAGCCCGGCCGCATCGAATTCGTCAACGGCGTCGTCAGCGGCCACCGGTATTCCGCCGTGACCTTGAGCGAACACATCGTGCCCAATCTCAAGATCATCTTCAAGGACTGCACCCTTGACAACCGCCAGGCCAGTGCCGGCGCCTTCGCCATGTTCCTGGCCAGCGACAGCCCCAAAGACATCCACGGCCTCGAAATCGACAACCTGACCGTCCTGGACGACCAGGACCGGCCGCCCATCGCCTTCAACAGCCGCTACGCCAATGCCCTCGTCAATCCCAAAATCAGCCGGGTCGTCACCAAAACCTCACAGGGAATCAGCAAGCCGTTTGACGCCGAGGCCTTTGTCCGCGCCAGCGCGCCCAATCCCGAGGCCAAGGCCATGCGGGTCGCCGCCGTCGAACGCGACCAGTACCAGCCGGCGTTCCCGGCGGGACTGCCGGCCGGCGGCGACATCCGCTACCGGGGAAACGTCGACTATTTCGTCTATGCCCAGCCGGGAGACGTCATCGACATCGACTTCACCTACCAGCACGTCCATACCTTCAATCAACAAAAGATCACGATCGTGATGTCAACCCCGACCGTGCTCAATGCCGAACGCTTCGAACTCGGCTACGATGAAACCCGCCGCTACCAGCTCAAAGCCGCTGAAAAAGGCGTCTATAAATTCGACATCGACGCCGGCACCCAGACGGTCCGGATTGCCGCCGACGCGGCCGGCCAGGGCGTCGCCTCCAGCAACCGGCTGTACCTCTTCGGATGTTCGGGAACGCTGTTCTTCGCCGTCCCCGCCGGCACCCGGAAAGTCCTGGTCGAAGCCGCCGGCGCCCTGCGCGAGGAATCAAGCGCCTGGCTCCAGGACGAAAACGGCAACGTCGTCGACGCCGGCATCAGCCTCGCCGGCGGCAAACTGCTCACCGCCAACCGCGCCCGGCCGGACCGCCCGGAAATCTGGAGCCTGCGCTTCAACGCCTCCAAGCTGTTCGTCCGCCTGGCCGAGCCCTGCCTGCCGATCATGGCCACGGCGCCGGCCAACCTGCTCGTCAAACACGGCGACGTCGGCAAATACCAAGACGAACGCCGCAACAGCGCCCCTTCCCCGGTGCGCAATGGCGAATTCCGCGATTTGGCCGCCCCCGCGGCGCAAGCCGGCGTCGAGGCCGTCCTCCCGCGATTCTGGGTCGGCCCGCAGGCGACCCTGGTCACCACTCCCGACCACCGCAACCACCTCGAATTCACCGGCGCCGTCACCACGGCGCTGGCCACGCCGGCCACCGCCGGTGACTACCAGTTCACGGTCCGCGCCAGCGGCGCTGGCGCCCTGACCATCACCGCGTCCACCGCCGCCAACAACCAGCCGGCGACGCAGACCGCGTTCGGGCCGTTCCCGCTGACGGAACAGCCCGCCGACTTCACTTTCCGGCTGCAACTGCGGCCTGGCGCCACCACCAACCTGCAATTCGGCGCCGACGGACCCGACGCCAAAGCCCGGCTAAGCGAGGTCAAGGCGGAAAAGCTGCCCTGAAACAGCCGGAACGACGCGTCCATTACAGCAATGG
>JAKLHU010000046.1 GCA_022709995.1 Verrucomicrobiota bacterium
GGAAGCCAGGTGCGAATACCTCCGCGAACTCGCCGCTGTCGCCGAAATCCAGTGGGATTATGGCTACTGGGACCGATATGTCTATCCGGAATTGGCCAAGTACGTCGCCGAAGTTGAAGACCTGCTGCCGGAAGTGCATAGGTACAACGCTCTCTCCAACGTCGAAAAAATAACCATCTGCCGCCAGGCGCAAAACAAAAAGCGCCGCCTGCCGCGTTACCGCCAACATCTTGAACTGTCCGTCGTCCATCGCGACCTGACTCGCCATTTTTACCGTTTCCGGCCGGATGAGCACGACGACGCCAATGTGGCCATATATAAAAAGACGATGGCACTGCTGGCAGCATCGAAAATTCTGCCGCTGGCGTATCAGGGGCGTTTCGGCTTTCTGCGGCTGCGCTTTGGCGTCCCGTTCCTAGAGGCATTAAACACCACCTTGAACCGCGCTCAGCCGGCTGACCGCACCGCCCTGCGGGAGTTTTACCGGGACTTGGTCGAACTCTTCGCGACCGCCGAATCGGTCGACTCGCCACAAAACATCATGGGTAATCTGACCGATGTGTTCAGCGACAGCGCCGACCTGGACTACCGCCTGCCGATTCAGGAATTGGCCATGCGGCGGTTTGCCTGGTATACGCCGTGGCAAGGCGACTTGATCAAGGGCAGCCAGCAATGGCGCCCCGAAGAACGGCAAGCCGTCCACCGCCAGCTCTCCAAATACATCGAGGAATACAACCGCGATCCGCGGCTTGAGCGTGAACGCCAAGCCAACCGCTCAACCGCGGACCGTTACTTCCGGCGCTTGCAAGAGCAACTTGAAAAGCAGGACCAGGGCTTGTCCCCGGCCCCGCCCGAGATGGCGGCAATCGATCCCTTTGAGCGCGTCATCGCGCCGCTCGAAGACAACCAGACCGACCTCCAGCCGATCGTATTCGGCGAGGAAGGCGGCGTCATTTATCTGGGGGAGTATCACTCCGACAGCGTCAGGATAGTGCGCGTCGACACCAGGGCGAACCTGGCGGTCAGCAAAGGCCCGAAGCACAAGCTTCCCATCAGCTGGCACGGCTGGAAGGTCCACGGCGTCATCCTCGCCAATTATCTAGCCGCCCAGAATGACGGCTCTGTGTTCCTCTTTCCCAAGGATGGCACGCCGCCGGCATGCATTGATTTCAGTCACTACGTTGTGTCCCGCTGCCACGCCATGGTGGGTTGCGGCGACCGGCTTTTTCTATCCTTTGACGGCGAGCACGGCCACCCCGGGACGGTGCTCGAATACAATGTCACCACGAAGAAGACCAAATTGCTGGTCTCGACCTTGGACCGTTCGGTCAAATGGCCTTTGCAAGGCCTGCCGGAGCCCTACGCCATCACCAGTCTGCTTTGCGACCCGCCCCGCCAGCGGCTGATCATGCTGATGCATGACCAGCCGCCGGTTCCCGGAAGAGTCGCCTACACCATCCGCTTCCAGGCCTATTACTGGGAAACGGAAACATGGCAGGCGGTGTCCCGCCTCCTCCCCATCACCAACACCAGTTCGTTCAATTCGTTCTACCTGGAGAACGGCGAGCTCTGGCTGCTGACGGATAATGGCCTCGGGAAAATCAATGCGGGCGGCGATTGGCAACCCGCACTCCTCCTGGACGGACGCCGCCGTTTCAGCACCCAATTGCCCAACTTCGGCCCCGAATTCGCGGCCGTCACCGTCGACTATTCACAATGCGGCGCCTACGCCCAAAAACACCAGGACCTCACCCTGCCTGACGTGTTCTTCAATCACTATGGCGGGGACATTCTCTTTGCCCAAAACCTGCTCGTCTTCGTGCCGGAAAAGACCATTGTCCCCATCGCGTCGTCGTTTCCGGTGGCGCTTGTCGCCCAAGGCGGCTATGTCATCGGCGGACGGACGCATGACTACAAAAGCTTGCGGATCGGCGTCCTGAAAGACAGAAAGGAATTGCTGAAGAGGGGAAAACCATGAGGGCGGCGCTCTGGCCAAAGCCGGCCGCGAACGACCGGCCACGGTACCATCACACCGACGCCCCGGCGCAAAGAGGCCGGAGGCCGGAAGCAGGTCGCGACCGGCCACGGAACCATGACACCGACGCCCCGGCGCAAAGAGGCCGGAGGCCGGAAGCAGGTCGCGACCGGCCACGACACCATGACACCGACGCCAAGCTTAAACCAGATTTGCTTTTTGACAATCACGTACTATTGTATCGAAACAGTGCGTTTTATATTGATACAGTGTATTGTTGCCATTCCGTCATCATTTTGGAGGAAGAGGTCTCATGTCTGAGCCAGCGAATTATCGACTGACGCCCGATGCGGCGGGTTTTTTTGGCGTTTATGGTGGCGTTCACGTGCCGGAGTGCCTGGTTGGTCCTTTGCGGGAAGTGGCGGACGCGTACAACCGGATCAGCCGCTGCGCCGATTTCATTGCCGAGCTGCGTTACATCCGGAAGCATTTTCAGGGCCGGCCGACGCCGGTCAGCTACTGTCGTCGTTTGTCCGACCGCTTGGACGGGGCTCGGATTTATTTGAAGCGGGAGGATTTGAATCACAGCGGCGCGCACAAGCTCAACCACTGCATGGGCGAGGTTTTGCTGGCCAAGTACATGGGCAAAAAGCGGGTCATTGCCGAGACGGGGGCCGGCCAGCACGGCGTCGCCCTGGCGACGGCGGCCGCCTATTTTGGCCTTGAGTGCGAGATTCACATGGGCGAGGTGGACATCGCCAAGCAGGCCCCAAACGTGGCGCGCATGAAACTTCTGGGGGCGAAGGTCGTCCCGGTTTCCTTTGGTCTGCGGACTTTGAAGGAAGCCGTTGATTCCGCCTTCACCGAATATTTGAAAGACCCGGTCAGCACATTGTACTGCATCGGCTCGGTGGTCGGGCCGCATCCGTTCCCCTTGCTGGTCCGCGACTTCCAGGAAGTCGTCGGCATCGAGGCTCGGGAGCAGTTTCTGGAGATGACCGGCAATTTGCCGGAAGCCGTCACGGCTTGCGTCGGCGGCGGCAGCAACGCGATGGGGATCTTTCGCGGCTTCATCAACGACCCGACCGCCCTCTACGGCGTCGAGCCCCTGGGCAAGGGTCCGAAAACCGGCGACCATGCCGCCAGCATGACGTACGGGACGCCCGGCATCATCCACGGCTTCAAGTGCTATTTGCTGCAAGACGACAAGGGCGAGCCGCTGCCGGTCTATTCCTGCGCCAGCGGTCTGGACTACCCCGGCGTCGGCCCGGAGCATTGCCTGCTGGCCGACCAGGGGCGGGCCAGCTACCAGGTCGTCAATGACGACGAGGCAGTGGCGGCGTTTGAGCTGCTGTCGCGCCTGGAGGGCATCATCCCGGCCCTCGAGAGCTCGCATGCCGTGGCCCAGGCCATGCATGCCGCCCGGCGCTATGCGCCGGAAGACGTCATCATCGTCAATCTCTCCGGCCGCGGAGACAAGGACATGGACAACATCCGTCAATACAAGGAAGGGAGGGGACAATGAACCGACTGGCGGAACTTTTTTCATCGTGTGCGCGTTCCCGGCGGGCGGCCCTGATCATGTATGCGACCGCCGGCTATCCCGACATGGCGCGTTCGGAGGCGGCGATCGAGGGCGCCATCGCGTCGGGCGCGGACATGATCGAGCTGGGGGTGCCGTTTTCCGACCCGATGGCGGACGGTCCCGTGATCTGCGCCGCGGCGAAAGCGGCGATTGAGCAGGGCGCCACCTTGCCGGGCATCCTGGCCATGGCCGGCCGGATTCGGCAGCGCCACCCCAAGACCGGGCTGATTCTGTTCAGCTACATGAACATGATTTTCCATTATGGCGTCGACCGGCTGTGCGAGGATTTTGCCCGGTTGGGCGGGGACGGCATCCTGGCGGTCGACCTGCCCTTGGAGGAGCGCGAGGAGCTGCTGCCGTCCTGTCGGGCGCGGGGCCTGCACCTGATTCCTCTGGTTTCGCCGGCCACCAGTTTGGAACGCGCCCGGCGGATTGTCCGGGACACCACCGGCTTCGTGTATTATGTCAGTCTGCGCGGCACGACGGGGGTGCGGGCGGCGGTGGCGGCGGAGTTGGAGGAGCGGGTGCGGCAGGTCCGCCAGGCGTCGCCGGCGCCGGTGGTGGTCGGTTTCGGCATCAGCTCGGGAGTCCAGGCGCACCGCGTCGCCCAGTATGCCGACGGCGTGGTGGCCGGCTCCGCCTATGTGCGCTGCTTTGCGGACGGCCGCGGCTTTCCGGAGCAGTTGGCCTCGGCGAACGACTTGGTTGGGGAATTGGCGGAGAATCTCCATGTCGACCCGTGAGGAGAGTAACATCCGGAGTGCGGTCCTGCTGCCGTCGCCGGCGACCTTGCGTCAGGAATATCCGTTGCCACCGGCGGTCGTGGCCGGGATTGACGGTCACCGGCGGCGGCTGCAGGACATTCTGACCGGGGCGGACCGGCGCTTGCTGGTGATGGTCGGGCCGTGTTCCATCCATGATCCCGACGGCGCCCTGGAGTATGCCGGCCGGCTGCTGCAGTTGCGCAACCGCCTGGCCGGGCAGGTGGAAGTCATGATGCGGGTGTATTTCGAGAAGCCGCGCACGACTCTGGGCTGGAAAGGGCTGATTTACGACCCGGAGCTGAACGGCGACTATAATATCGTCAAGGGCATCGTGGTCGCCCGGCGGCTGATGCTGGCCATCGCCGAGCTGGGGTTGCCGGTGGCGGCCGAACTGCTGGAGCCGGTGACGGCGCCGTATTTGTCCGACCTGGTTTCCTGGGCGGGCATCGGGGCGCGGACGGCGGAGTCGCCCACGCACCGCCAGCTGGCCAGCGGTCTGCCCATGCCGGTCGGGGTCAAAAACGGCACCGGCGGCGACTTGCAGGTCGCCTTTGACGCGATGACGGCGATTCGCGCGTCGCACAGTTTCATCGGCGTGTTGCTGAACGGCCATACCGGCGTGTTCCAGACCCGGGGCAACCCCTTTTGCCACCTGGTTCTGCGGGGCGGCAGCTCCGGCCCCAACTTCCAGGCGTCGGCCGTCGCCGCCGCTCTGGCGCGGCTGGCGGAACTGCGTCTGGGCAAAAAGCTTGTCATCGATTGCAGCCATGGCAATTCCGGCAAGGATCATAGCCGGCAGCCGGCGGTATTTCGGGATGTCCTCGCCCAGCGCCTGGCCGGCAACGACGGCATTGCCGGCATGATGCTGGAAAGCTATCTGAAAGAGGGGCGGCAGGCCGTGGCGGCCGGCGCCCGGCCGGCCCGTGACGTCTCGGTCACCGACGGCTGCATCGGCTGGGATACCACCGAGCAACTGCTCCGGGACGCCGCCGACCGCCTGGCGTGAGCAAGAAAGGGCTGCGGCCGGGGCAATAGATTGAGATGACGTTTGGAAACCAGTTGCGGGGCGCACTGCATGGTTGTCTTCCCGGCCAGATGAAAAAACAGATGTTCAGGTGAAACCAACCGGCAAGCCATCCTGGCCGCGTCGGTGCCTCTTGCCGTTGCCGGGGATTGCTGGATTGGAGGAGGGAGTTGACAAAACCTTGTTATGATGTATTTTTAAGTTAAATCCATATTAGGAAGGGGGATATCTTCAATATAAAGTTCACTCCACTTGGTTTGACAACCCTTGGCAAGGCCTTGTTGCTGCTTGATGAGCAGTTGATTCTGGCTGATGCTCCGGCGACGGGATTGGTGGTATGCGGCGGTTCGGCCTTGATCGCCACTGGCCTGATCGTCCGGACTACCCGTGATGTTGACATTTTGGCCTTCATGGATGACGATGGCATGAGGGAGGCAGAAGAGCTTCCGGGATATTTGCTTCATGCGGCCCAAAATGTCGGTCGTCTGCTTGGTCTGCCACCGGCAAGGCTGAACAATGGCCCGGCCTCGCAATTCCGCCTGGGATTGCCGGATGGATGCCAGGGGCGGCTTCTGACGGTGACGGTCGGAGAAAAGTTGACGATGCATTATATCGGTCGTCTCGACCAGATTTTTTTCAAGACGTTTGCTTCGGTCGACCGGGGCGGTTATCATGTTCAGGATTTGCTCGCCTTGCATCCGACGGTCGACGAACTGCTGGCGGCGGGAAAGTGGTGTTTGACGCAGGATGTTTCGGCGGAGTTCAGGATGGTATTGAAAGACATGTTTGGCAAGCTGGGGTGGAAGAATGTCGGCGACCAACTATAAGCAGCGTTATTTGAATGCGTTGATGGATTTGTTGTGGCGGCAGTGGCGCCGCTTGGGCGTGGCCGGGCAGATGGATCCAGGCGACAGTCCCTATGTTCTCGATCCAGAGGCGTTGCTGTTGTTTTCGTCGCGTTTTTGTCGTTATGACCAAAGGCTTTATGACTTGGTCATCGACTGGCTGCGGCAGAATGGCGCCTTCATAAACATACAGCGTCTCAAGTCACTGGCGAAAAAGGCCGATGGGAGCGATTGGCCGTCCCTCGGATTCATGGCGGCCAAGATCAGTGACCGGCAAGGGAAAAAATGGCAAAAGCTGGCGCATGATCTCGTGTCGCGCCGACAGCAGGAGCCGTGTTGCATGTTTTGGGATTCGGACCAGCTGCCGGTCGGGTTCCAGTCGGAGGTGGATGAAGACGCCATGCAGTACGGTCTGGTCCGGAATCCTTATCTGTCATCGGCGAAGGTGACGCCGTTTCCGATGTCGGATTGCGCCACCGTTTTGCTGCAGCTGCGTGGCGTGTTCGGGCTTTCGGCCCGGGCAGAAACCGTTTTGGTGCTGCTGAACCGGGAAGCCGGCAAAATTCAGGACATTGCCGACCACAGCGGATATGCCTGGAAGTCCATTCAGGACGTGCTGACGGAATTGTGCGCCACGCCGCTGGCGGCGACGCACGGGGCCGGCAAACGTGGCCGGAGTTACTTCCTCACGGCACCGGAAAAAATCAAGGGGCTGTTTCCGGTGTCGAGTTTTCGTTTTCCCCACTGGCTTCGGGCCTACGAGGCGCTGGCCATCATCTGGACAACGGTTGCCAATCCGCGTCTGGCTTCCTTGTCAGAGCAGTCATTGCAGAGTGAAATGCTGCGCATCTATGATGCCGGGGCGGGAGAAATGCTGTTCGCCAGCGGCATTGACGAGCTGAGAATCACCTCGGCTGGCGAGATGGCGTTTCTGCCGGAGCGCCTGGCCCGGGTCTGAGCCCGCGACCAACCGGTGCCTTTTTTTTTGCGTTGTCGTTTTGACAATGCTTGTCGTCATGCTACAGTATGTCTCGTTTGAAAAAAGGACACGCCTCACATGCACAACCGCGCCTACTTTTACTTTAGCTATGGATACCGCTTTACACTGAGCGGAGTCCTGGTTATGTCTTTGTAGCGCCTACAAACTATAATCAGATCAGACAGGACTCCGCGGCCAGAGAAAGCCGCCGGGGTCTTTTTTTTGTGTCAGAATCATACAGAGCGCGTCAAGGGTCGTTGAAACAGATTGGAGCAGGCCATGATTGTCATTTTAAAAGAGAATCCGGACCGGAAGCAGCTGGAGTTCCTGACCGGGTGGCTGCAGAAGCAGCAGATCGGGATTCACATCAGCGAGGGCGCGCACCAGACGGTGCTGGGGCTGGTCGGTGACACGACGCATCTGGACATCGACATGCTCAAGCAGATGGACATCGTCGAGGATGTCAAGCGGGTGCAGGAGCCGTTCAAGAAGGCCAACCGCAAATTCCATCCATTGGACACGGTCATTGCAGTCGGCCAGGCGCGGATCGGCGGCGGCGGGGTGTCGATCATCGCGGGGCCGTGTTCGGTGGAGTCGCCGGAGCAGATCGCCCTGGTGGCCAGGGGCGTCAAGGCCGCCGGGGCGGACCTATTGCGCGGCGGGGCGTTCAAGCCGCGCAGCTCGCCCTATTCTTTCCAAGGGCTGCGCGACGAGGGCATCAAGATCCTGGTCGCGGCTGGGCGGGAAGTCGGGCTGCCGGTTGTCACCGAAATCATGGACCTGTCCAATCTGGACCTTTTCGCCGAGGTCGACGTCATCCAGGTCGGGGCGCGGAACATGCAGAATTTCGAATTATTGAAGGAGCTTGGCCACAGCCGGAAGCCGATCTTGCTGAAGCGCGGGCTGGCCAACACCTACGAAGAGCTGTTGATGAGCGCGGAGTACATCATGGTTTCGGGCAATGAGAACATTCTTTTGTGCGAGCGGGGCATCCGCACGTTCGAGACCTATACCCGGAACACGCTGGACATCACGGCGGTGCCGGCTTTGCAGATGTTGTCGCATCTGCCGATTGTGATTGACCCCAGTCACGCGGCCGGCAAAGCCAGCTTTGTGCCGCCCCTGACCATGGCCGCGGTCGCGGCCGGGGCGGACGCGTTGATGATCGAGGTCCACAACGACCCGCCGCACGCCTTGTCCGACGGCGCCCAGTCCCTGACCATACCGGCTTTCGCCAAGCTCGCCGGCCAGATCAGACAACTTGAAAGCACCCGCGAAGAGGAGAGGAACTGACATCATGAGCAGCAACCCATTGGAAGAATGCCGTGAGAAGATCGACGCCGCCGACAACCGGATCCTGGAGCTTTTTCTGGAACGGATGCGGATTGCCGGCACGATCGCGCAGCTGAAGCAGAAGGAGAATCTGCCGATTTTGAATCCGGCCCGGGAACGCGAAATCCTGCGTCGCATGACCAAGCAGTCCGGCGAGGTATTCGGCAGCTACGCACTGGTGCTGTTCTCGACCCTGTTCGACCTGAGCAAGTCCTACCAGCGCCACTGGGTCGACAACGGCAGCGCCCTCATCGCCGATATCCAGAACCAGCTGGAAAATTCGCCGGCGGACTTTCCCGACACCGCCAGCGTCGCTTGCATGGGCATCGAAGGCGCCTACGCCCAGATCGCCGCGGAAAAGATCTTCAAGGCGGCGGACATCATGTACTTCCGGAATTTTGCCGGGGTCTTCCAGGCGGTCGAGAGCGGTTTGTGCGAGTTTGCGGTGCTGCCCCTGGAGAATTCGACGTCGGGGACGGTCGACACGGTTTACGACCTGGTGCGGGACTACAAATTCCACTTTGTCCGCAGCTGCCGTCTGCAGGTCGTGCATTCGCTGCTGGCGCCGGCGGGGGTGGCCATGAAGGACATCCGCGAGGTCTTTTCGCATCCGCATGGGTTGAAGCAGTGTTCGAAGTACTGGTCGGAGCGGCCGGAGGTCAAGCTCACTATTTGCGAGAGCACGTCGCACGCGGCAGAGCTGGTCGCCAAGTCGGGGCGCCGGGACGTGGCGGCGATTGCCTCGCGGGAATGCGCCGGCATCTACGGTTTGCGGGTGATACCGTGCGAGATGCAGGACAGCGATTTCAACTACACGCGTTTCATCTGCATTTCCAAGAAGCCGTTCATCTATCCCGGGGCGAACAAGATCAGCCTGATGGCCTATCTGCCGCACAAGCCCGGGTCGCTGTTCCGGCTGATTTCCAAATTCGCCGCCCAGGAGTTGAATTTGACGAAGCTGG
>JAKLHU010000460.1 GCA_022709995.1 Verrucomicrobiota bacterium
AGACCTGCGAATGCGACGACTGCCGGCGGCCCCTGGTCCTGCCGGATGGAACGGCGTTGCCCGCCTCCGACCCGGCCTTCAAATCCACTCAGTGGTACCAGTTCGTCGCACCAGTCATCGACCAGGTCTACCAACGCCTGGGCCTGCAGGTCAAGGTCTACGCGTATTTCTACACCGCCGTGCCGCCGAAAATCAAGCTCCCCGACAACCTCTGCGCCTTGATCTGTCCAGTGCCCAAAAATGAAAAGAAAGCCATGTTTGCGCAATCCGGCCAGGGACCTTTCGGCCAGGACTGGTCCCGTCGCATCCTTGATTTCAAAGCCGTGGCCAAGCACAACATGATCCGCGAATACTACGGCTGCACCGGCGCGGCGCCCCGCGCCCAGGAATACGTCGCCGCCCAGGACCTGCGCTTCCTCCTGGACAGCGGCATCACGGAATTCACCTCCGAAGTGCCGGTTGACCGGGTGGACCAACGCTTCAACCCCATGCCATCGGCCTACTGGGATGCCTCCGCCCTCACCTTCTGGACCATCACCCGCCTGTGGTGGAACCCGAAGCAGGATGTCGATGAACTGCGCCGGCATTTCTTGCAACGCACCTACCGCGCCGCCGCGCCGGCCATGACCGAGTACCATGACTTGCTGCGCGACCTGTGGCTGCAACATCCGGCCGGCGCCTCCTACATGGACAGCAATCAAAAGTTTACGAAAACGCACATCATCGAGACGGGCCAGGAACAGCGGTGCCGGGACCTGCTCGCCGCCGCCGAAAAGCTGGCAGACCATCCGGTCAGCCTGGAGCTGGTCCGGGCCGCCAGAGCCAATTTCGAGACGGGGTGCGATCTGGACGGGCGCCTGCTGTCGGCCTATGCCGCCAACGCCGGTGATTTCGCCCATCCGGCCTGGACTGCCGCCCGCACCCATGACGACTTCCAGCGCATCGGCCATCCTTCGGAAAACCATCCCGGCGTCATGACCATGAATGTCCTCAATGACGACACCTTCCTCTACCTGCGGTTCCGGACCGCCACCGGCAAAGACCAGGCCGCCCCCGAACGACGACCGGAGCAGGACACTTGGCTCAACGACGCCTTCATCTCCGTCCACCTGACCAACGGCGACAAAAAAATCCACCGCACCATCGCGTTCGACCAAAACGGCAACTACGTCGACGCCGAACGCCTGGACCGCGCTTGGAACGCCGGCCTGACGCTCATCACCCGCACCATCCCCGATGGCTGGGAAGCCATCCTGACCATCCCCCTCGCCGCCCTGGACTTCACTTTCGGCGCCGACCCCCTCAACCGCCTGTACGGCAATTTCCACTGCCGCCGCCGGCGGGACGGAGACACAACGACCGTTGCCGACTTCAGCTGGGGCGGCCGCCGCGTCGGCGTCCCCCGCTTCTATGGCGAAATCTTCCTGGCCAAGGAATGACCCGTCAACCGGAACCGCCGGTCGGCCGGCCAACACAGAAACAGGTTGCAGGAACAACGATGACAAATCATTGGCGACTCGCCGCCTTCCTGGCGGCTCTTCTGACGCCCCTCGCCACTTTGCGAGCCGCGGAAGCGACCGTCTTTCAAACCATCGCGCTGACCCCCGAACGGCTGGCCGACGTCATTCCCCCGCCCGCCCGGAAGCGGGTGACGCCGCTGCCGCCGGAAGCCGGACAGCCACCGGCCGCCGCCCTGGCCGGCAAAGTGACCTTCAACCCTATCGAACTGGAACCTTCCTCCTCCTTCCGGCGTCTGCTGGTCACGTTCCGCGCCCGAGTCGCCGGCGACCAGACAATCGAAAAAAATCCCCTGTGCGGCCTCGCCCCCGAGCTGAGCAACCTGCCGGAATACCAGGTCGTGGCCAAAAAACAGGACGGAACAGCCATCCGAAGCATGAAATTCCGCCAAACCCTGACGTCGGGAGAATGGCGCACTTACCAGCTTCTCGCCTACCTGCCCCCTGCCGCCAAAACCCTGGCAATGACGTTCCAGACCAACGCGGCGCCGGAAATCCATCTCGCCGAAATCACCTTTGCCTGGCATCAGCAGGACACCATCCTCCACAACGGCGACTTCGCCCTGGGACCCCACAACTACAGCGGCTGGGCCGGATACGAACGAATGGGCGCCCTGGAAGTAGCCGACAACGGCCACACCGTCCTCAACACCATGCCAAATGGCGCGTTCTACACCGAGCCCTTCCCCCTGACGCCCGGACAAAACTACCGCCTCGTCATCACCTGGAGCGAACAAAAAGACGAACTCCGGGTCTCGCCATCTTTCTATGACGCAGACGGCAACCGCATCAAGAACTACACCTGGAAAGCCCCGGCGCCACGCCACAAAGACGAACCGATCCGAGTCGCCACCAATGATTTCCAATTTCCCCGGGACGCCGTCACGGCGAGCATCTACCTCTACGCCGCCATCATCCACAAGGTCGAAGTCGTCCCGCTGCCATAACCGGCGCCGCGTTGCCGGCCTAATCCGGGGCAAGACAAGGAGTCGAACATGGATACTGACAAGAGCCTGGCCTTAATTCTGCGGGAAGCCGCCGCGCTCCAGGAAGCCATGACCGCGATCCGACGC
>JAKLHU010000461.1 GCA_022709995.1 Verrucomicrobiota bacterium
GCGGTGCCCTTGGACTGGACCGGCTGGAAGCGCCTGGAAATCCGCAAGGAGGACTTCGGCGTGATTGGCCAGCCCCTGGGCTGGGAGTGTGTCAGCGGTTTGCATCTGACTTGGGACGCGCCGTTGAATCTGCCGGCGGGAACGGCGCTGCATCTTGACGACGTGGTCCTGCAAGGGCGCGACGGCAACCGCGGCATCGGTGACTTTGACGCCATTCGTCATGGGTGGGACAATGTTTTTCAGGACCGCGATCTGTCCCGGTCCGGGACGTCTTCCGGCAAGTGGTGGTTTCCGGACATATACCCGGACGCCGTCTGCCGCCGGTATCCGGCCGACTGGTCCGGGTACGACGTGCTGGCGTTCTGGGTGCACGTCCCGGCGGAGTCCACCGGCCGGCTGCTCGTCAAGGTCATGTCGGCGGCGCCCAACACCAGCCAGGCGGATGAGATTCTCACCAGGACGTTTGCGATCGGCAGTTTCCGTGATCGTCCGTATGCGTTTGGCGACCGGATCGACTGGTCGGCGAATGCCATGAGCGACGGCGAATCCAAGACCATTGAATGGAACGCCCAGCTCAATCGCCATTTTCATTTCCAGCCTCTGGCCAAGGCCTGGTGGGAGACCGGCGAGGAAAAATACGCGGCCGAGCTGGCGGCGCAGATGAACAGCTGGATTGAGGACAACCCGGTTTTGCTGACGCAGTCCGGCAACAGCCCGTATCACCATGCCTGGGAGACGCTCAACACCGGCATCCGGCTGCACGGCAGCTGGCCGGACGCCTTGGCGCATTGCCTCGAGGCGGAAGCGTTCACGGACGACATCATCATCAACATTCTGAAGTCCGTGGTGGAGCAGGCTCGGCATCTGATGCGCTGGCCGTCGACCGGCAATTGGCTGACGGCGGAGGCTTGGGGGGTCTATGTCACGGGCTTGCTGTATCCGGAATTCAGGGACGCCGCGGTTTGGCGGCGCTATGGCATCGACTGTCTGTACCGCCAGTTGCAGGAGGAAGTGTACCCGGACGGCTTGCAGTACGAATTAGCCCTGGGCTACAGCAACTGGACGTTGCGGGAGTTTACCGACCTCTACAATGCGGCCGTGCTCAACGGCATGGAGCAGGAACTGCCGCCGGATTATTATTCCCGTCTGGAGAAGATGTACGTCTATCTGATGGCCAATGTCATGCCCGGGGCGGTGGCCTTTGCGCTGAACGACGCCGGCAACAGCAGCGTCAAACGGCAGTTGCTGGACGGGTACCGGCTGTTCAATCGACCTGACCTGCTGTATGCGGCCACGGACGGCCGGGCCGGCGAGCCGCCGGCGGCCGACTCGTTGGGCCAGGAATGGGTTGGGCATTATGTTATGCGTTCCGGCTGGCATCGGCTGGCCAATGTCCTGCACATGGACGCCGGGCTGCAGGGGCGGGCCCATATCCATCAGGACAAGCTGACCTTGGCGCTGACCGCTTACGGGCATCATCTGCTGGTCGATGGCGGCGTCAGCATGTATGACAAGTCGCGCTGGCGGGCGTATCAGCTGCTGACGCGTTCGCACAACACAGTCCTGGTCGACGGCATGGACCAGTTTGGCGAGAACGCCATGGCGGCCAAGGTCTGGCCGCTGCCCTGGGAGGGCGTCAAGCCGGCCGGCAGCGACACGGTCTGGCATTCCGCGCCTGGCGTCGATTATTGCCAGGGCTGGTGGAAAGGCCGTTGGCGCGACTATGTCGACAGTCAGAATCCGGCGACGGACGCCACCCGGGTCCTGGACACGGTCCAGCACCGGCGGGCCGTGCTGTTCGTCAAGCCGGACTGGTGGGTGGTCCATGACACGCTGGTGGCGTCGGACCAGGAACAACACACGGCTGAAGTCCTGTATCATGTGGATGCGGAGCAGACCGAGGACGTCGGGAGCGCCGTCTTGGCGACCAGCAAAAACCAGGCCGGCTTGCGGCTGGCGGCCCGGCCGCAGCCGGGGCTGGAGGTCGAGATCGTCACCGGCAAGATGACGCCGCCGGTGCAGGGCTGGTCGGCGAATGTCAAGCGGAATCGGCCCAAAGGCATTCCGATGTCGGCGGTGCCGACGGCGATTTTCCGGCAGTCATGGCGGGAACGGGCCGACCTGGTCACGGTCGTGCATCCATTCCCGAGCGGGGAGACGCGCGCCACCCGGTGCGTTGCTCTGGCCTGCAGCCCGGGCGGGCAGGCGGCCCGGATTGACGTCGGCCCGGAGGAGTCCTTCGTCTGGCTGCACAGCGACCAGCCAGGTCACGTCATCCAGGCTCTTGCCGGCGAGTCCGGCGGGGCGGTGCTGCTGGCGACGGATGGCCAGGCCGCGGTTGCCGGCGGCGACGGAGCGTCCTTCCGGCTGCTGCTGGTGCATGGCCGCAACGTCTCCGGACCCGGCCTTCGGGCGACTGTCAGCCAGGCGGCGACCTTGTCGGTGCTGGCGGTGGCTGCTCAGACCCTGGTCGTCAGCACGGATCAGGCGGTCGAGGTGACGGTTGGCCTGGCCTTTTTGCCGGCGTCTGGCCTGACGCTGCATGTTCTGGACCGGCGGGGCGGGAGGGTTTC
>JAKLHU010000462.1 GCA_022709995.1 Verrucomicrobiota bacterium
TTCCTCGACGGCCACGTCGAGGTCGTCAAGGCGAAAATTGAAGTCTATCCGTGGATCTATTGACGCCGGCAGCCGGGCCAAGGCCAATCGCCGTCCAGTTCAGGCGTGCCCGCGCGGGCCGGCATCGGCGTCCAACCCTCCATTTTCCGGCGCCTCCGCCACTCCGAAACCCACTTCCTGGAGACTTGCCATGTCTCGACCTGCCACCCCCGCCCTGATGACTCCCGCCGCCATGGTTTCCGCCGCCGTCCTCGCCCTGGCCACCGTCCTTGCCCTGACCGCCGCCGCCGCCGACTGGCCGTTGCCGATGCGGGCGGACGCCTGGAAGCTCAACCGGCCGGAACCGGAAGCCAAACTGGAGGAAGTGCGGGTGTCCGTCGCCGGCCAGGATGTGCCCGCCCTGCGGATCACCGGCCCCATCGCCCTTGGCATCCGGCACGATTTCCCGACGCCGCGCCCCATCGCGGCCTGCTCCCTCCTCCGATTCCGGTTCCGGCTGGAAAACCACAACGTCTACCGCGGCTTCGCGTATTTGCATGGCTCGGCCGACGGCGCCAAAACCAGCCAGCGGGTCGAACGCAGTCTCAACGCCGCCCTCGGCATTGAAGACGGCCCGATCCTCGCCAACCACTGGTACGACGGCGCCATGGTCATCAGCGACGCCGCCCCGGACGGCTTCCGGCACCTGCACGGCGTCACCATTGGACTGGCCAACTGGCGCCCCGGAGACATGCCGGAAAACGCCGTCGTCTCCTATCTGCTCACGGATCTGCGCCTCACCGACGAGCCGCCGCCAGTCGCCGACATCGCCCCGGACCTGCAGGCCAAACGGGCCGAATGGGAGAAATTCCTGGCCGACTTCCGCGTCGACTATTCGGACGGCGCCCATCTGCTTGGACCGCCCCCGGGAAATCGCTTCGAGCAGCCAGTAGTCCTGGTCAAAGACGGCCAGCCGCAGGCGGAAATCCTCGTCGATACCGCCTATGCGACGCCGGCGGCGGTGACGGCCGCGGAGGAACTGCGCGACCACGTCCGCCTCATCACCGGCGTGGAGCTGCCCATCAACCCGGCCCGGCATCGACCCGGCGCCAGCAAAATCTTCATCGGCAAGTCGGCCCCGAAAATTCTCCATTCGCCGCGATATTTCCGGTCCGAGCTCGAACAGCTGCACGGCTCAGACGGCTTTGCCATCCGCCGGGTGGAAGACGAGCTCTACATTTTCGGGGCCCAGGACAAGGGCGCTCTCAACGGCGTCTACACGCTGCTGGAGAACAACACCGACCTCATCTGGGTCCGGCCGAACAAGACTTTCGGCACGGTTTACACGGAAAAGCCCGAGCTGGCGCTGGTTTGGGGCGACGGCGTTCTCGACCGGCCGGCTTCGCCGCGCCGCGGCTTCTCCTCCTTCGGCACCCAGCAGTACCTGGCCCGCAACCGCTGCAACGTCATGACCGGCGGCGGCGGCGACAACTACTGGGCCTTCGCCTCCGCCAAGAAGTACGGCCCCGCCGACTTCTGGTACTATGGCGGCCACAACATCGCCGAATTCGTCCGCGCCTCCCATCCTTTTGACACGCATCCGCAGTACTACGCCCTGATCAACGGCGAGCGGCGCACCTACGGCAGCAACCTCTGCTTCACCAACCCGGAACTGAAGGACATCTTCAGCGCCAACGTGATCTACACCCTGCACCGGGCGGCGCCGGACGTCGCCGGCATCCATCTCTCCCTGGACGACACCTGGCTCTGGTGCGAATGCCCGGACTGCCAGCAGGACATCATGACCCCGGATGGCGTCGTCGTCCCCCGCACCGACCCGGCCTTCGCCTCCACCAGGACGTTCCTGTTTCTCAACCAGGTCGCGGCCGACGTCGTCAAGGTCTACCCCAAATCCACCCTCCTGGTCCTGGCCTACTTTCAGACCGCCGAGCCGCCCAAATGCCCGGTGCACCCGGCCATCATCCCGGAATTCGCGCCCTACGTCCGCTCCAATGACAAAAACCCCATCTTCGCGCCAGAAAACCTGGTCTGGCTGGACCGGCTCCGCCGCTGGCGCGCGAAGTCCCCCCGAATCACCATGTACGGCTACAACTCGCTCGGACTCGCCTTTCCCAAGCCCCTCGGCCACACTCACCAGCGCGATTTCCGCGAGCTCTACCGCAGCATCGAGGGCATCGCCGGCGAAGGGACCTCCATGCAATGGGGCGATGAAATCGACGGCCGCAAGACCCAGATCGCCCTCTGGGACTACTCGGCCATCGAATTCTGGGTCATGTGCAAGCTCTACTGGAACCCGGAACAGGACGTCGAACTGCTTTACAAAAAATTCATCTACCGCGCCTACCGGGAAGCCGCCCGGCCGATGGAGCAGTTCTTTGGCGTTTTGCGGGAAGAGTTCTACCGCAACCGCTCCGCGACCACGATTGGCGAAAATCCCACCGCTCTGACCCAGAATTATATCCTGCGCCCGGGTCGCGAGGCCGAGATGCGCGCACGCCTGGAGGAGGCCGGCGCGCTGGTCCGCCATCCGACCAGCGCCGAACTCATCCGGCGCCTGC
>JAKLHU010000463.1 GCA_022709995.1 Verrucomicrobiota bacterium
TTGGATCGGGGCATTCACGTCTTGTCGGACATTCCGGTCGTGGCGTCCCTGGCCGAAGCCGGGGCGTTGTGGCGGTCCGCCCAGGCTTCGCGCGGCGTGATGATGGTTGGCGCCAACCCGAACGAGGCCGGCTGGGCCAATGCCCTGGTTGATCTGCATCAGCGCGGTTTGCTCGGCGAACCGTACTACATGGAGGCGGAATACATCCACTGGGCCGAAGGGGCCATGGCCAAGAACCTGACCGAGCACAGCGAATGGCGACGGCTTCTTTCGCCGATCCGGTATTGCACGCATTCGCTGGGGCCGCTGCTGCGCATTCTCCGGGAAGACCTGCGCCACGTCTCGTGCTTTGGCACCGGCTTGCATTGTCAGGTCGGCGAGGGCATGCTGCATCGCAAGGACGACATGCAGGCGGCGCAGTTCCGGACGGAGTCCGGCGTGGTGGTCCGGCTGCTTCGCAACGGCGCCTGCCGGGCGCGCATCGGCCATCATTCCTATCGGATTTTCTGCACCAAGGGCTATTTTGAGAAGATCGCGCCGAAAGGCGGCGACCCGGTCAAGATCCGGTTCAATTCCGACGTGTTGTATGGCGCTCGCCAGTTGACGTCGCTGCCCCTGGATGAATACATGCCGCACGAATACGCCAGCAATCCGCGGGCGGTCGGGCACGGCGGGGTCGATTACGCCATGCTGGACAAGTTGTTCGCGGCCTTGTTGGCCGGAACCAGGGCTGTTCCGACCGATCTGCGCGAAGGGCTGCGCATGACTCTGCCGGGAATCTATGCGGAGGAATCGGCCCGGCGTCAGGGCGAAGTCCTGACCATGCGCTATCCGTGGGACGCGGAATGGAAGGCGAGTTTCTGAACCGCGGGCGGCCGAGCGTCCGGCCCGCCATGGCTGACCGGAGCCGGGCCAGGGCGCTTTCGATGTTCCGTAAAAGGAAAAGGTAATATTAGGGACGGCATGAAAACAGTTCTCAGCATGGCTTTGACGGTGGCGGCGGGGATGGGTAGCTGGGCCGCGGCCGCCGTCCAGGCCGAGCGCACCGAGGTCACTTCCACCTTGCAGGTCGGGTCGCGGCCGCGGGTGGCCGCCCATCCCCTTATTTATGCCAGAATGCAGCCTTACGACCTGTATGGCAACTATCTGGACAACTGGATTGACCGTCCCCTCTTTCACGACCGCCGCTGGCGCGATGGCGATCCCGCCGTCGCCTTCCGGCGCGATGTCGAGGCGGTGCTTGAATATGGCGTCGAGGGTTTCACCATTCTGGGCAATGCCTACGCCACCCGCTATCGGGACGCCTTGGACATGCTGGAGCGCGCCGGGGTCAAGCCGGAGCAGTTCAGTTTCATGGCTGGCCTGGGCAGCTGGTCGGCGCCCTGGGAACGCAGCCTCAACAATGCCAGATGGGCGGCGGAAAGCCCGTACACGCTGAAAATCAACGGCAAAATCCCCTTCTTTCCGTATTTAGGGGCAACGCCGGAAGTTCTCCGGGACTATCGCGCCAAGATGCAGGCGGCCGGCTTCCCGAATCAGCTGCTGCTGACCAGCGCCTGGCTGGACGTGTTTGCCGATTTCAACCAGAACCAAGGCGTGCTCTCCGACGAGGCCATCGCCAAGGCCAAGCAAATCCTGCGGGAAAAACTTGCCGACGCCGACGGCGTCGTTCTGGTTAATTTCCATATGCATCGCGACCCCAAGGGTGACTATACCCTGATGCGGAAATTCTATCCGGAACTGGACGAAAAGTATGTGTCCCGCCTGGTTGACGAGGTGTATCGCGAGACAGTTGGCCAGGGGAAATTGCTCGGCGTCGATGTCCGGCATGGCTATGTCGGGCACATGAGCGGCACCAACGAGGCGGAGCTGGGGACGGCGCAGCTGCGTAGCGCCATGGACAGCGCTTTGCTGTTCAACCCCGACATCATCTCGATGGTGGAGTGGAACGAGGCCAATGAGAATACCAGTTTCCAGCCGTCGGTGTGCAATTCGCGTTCGCTGCAAAGACTGATGCGGTTTTATGCCCGGAAACTGAAGTCGCTGCCGACGCTGCCCAATCCCGGCGACGATCTCACCGTGCCGAATCTGGTCGTTTCCGTGCGTCGCACGGTCCGGCTGGGCGAAAAATACCGGGTGGAACTGCTCAATATTCCCGACACGGATGACGCCGGCAGCTATACGGTTCACCTGACCCTGCTGGACGAGAACGGCCATGAGCTTTATGTCGCGCCGCAGCCGGACACGTTTCAGCAGCACCGGTTGACTGCCATCACCTACACGCTTCCCAGCGAAGCATTTGCCGCCGCCGCGGCGATTGCCCCGCGCCTTGCCGTCACCTATCGCGGCCGGGAGCGGGTCATCGGCGGCTGGCGGCATACTCGGCTGGAAGTCTCGCAGGGCTGGGACTACAAGGAGATTCGAATGCCGTTGCGGGACCGGCTCGAACCGCTGCAAGCCGACTTCGAGCTGCAACCCGGGGCGGATGGCCGAGTCACCCTGTCCGGAAAGATCACGGCCGCGGACAAGCTCGTCGCCGTGGAAATCCTTGACCATGA
>JAKLHU010000464.1 GCA_022709995.1 Verrucomicrobiota bacterium
TGGCCGGCGCCTTGGCCGCCAGGCCGGCCGGCGCCTTGGCAACTCTGCGCAAACTGCCCTTGCCGGCGCTGGCCAAAAAGGTGGAATACAAGGAAGACCTGGAACAGGGCTGGCAGATGACCGGAACCGTTTCCGGGCCTCTGGGCGTGGTCGAAAAAGATTTCTCGCGCTGTTTGCAACGGGGGGGCTGGGCGCTGGCCAGGGACTATCCCCTCCGGGATACTCCCCGGAATAAGCTCTGTCTGTATGAATGGACTCGGGATGACTGCTTGCTGTTGCTGATGATTGAACAACGGACCGCCGGTCTGTCGAATTTCAGGTTAGGCATCACTCAAAGAAGGGCAAAGGATCAACCATGAAGAATTACATTCCCCTCGTTTTGGCAGTATTGTTGGGGATTGCCGCCGTCGTCGCGGTCAGCCGGGTGTTGCGGGAGCGGCAGGGGTCCCGGGAAGCGACGACGTCGGTGGTCGCCGCCGGCCGGCAAATCGAGGCCGGGAGCATGATCGAGGCCGGCATGATCCGGGAAAAGTCGATTCCGGTCATGGCGCGTCCGGAAGGAGCGGTGCCGTGGTCGAAGCGGGCGCTGATTCTGGGGCAGACGACGATGCGCGCGGTTTCCCCGGGCGATTACATTTTGACCACGGACATTGAAACCGGGCGCGGCGCCAGTTCGCTGATCGGGGCGGGCGAATGGGCCGTCACCCTTCAGGCGGGAGGAGGGATTGCCCAAATGGTGCAGCCCGGTGACGAAGTCGCCATCGTGGCCACCCTTTCCATTGAGCGGGAAATCCCGCAGGCCGACATGTCCAAGAGTCCGCTGACGGAGGAAAAGGAAATCACCACGGTCCTTTTCCCCAAAGTACGCATCCTGCATTCCGGCGCCAACGAGCCGGGCCGGTCCCAGGCCGCCAGGAGCATCGTGGTGGCGCTGCCGCCCCAGCAGGCGCAAATGCTCATCGCCGCCCAGCGCAAGGCCGACCTCGAATTGGCCTTGCGCAAGCCGGACGATGACACCAGCATCGACCGGAAGGAACTGGGAATGGTGGACAGCAGCACGTTCACCGACATCATCAAGGACATGAAAAACGTCGTGTTGCCGGACATCCCCGCAACCGTCAAATAGCATGGCCGTCTGATACGGAAATGGTATAGCCATATTCCCCGTGTCATCATCATTCAGCAAGAAGGAGAAACACGTATGCAACATCGACAGGGAAAGATTTACCGTCGGGTCAGCGCCTTGGCCGCCTTTTGGCGGCGGCGCGTTTTCGTCCTGCTCGCCCTGCTGGCGAGCGTTCCTGTCGTGGCCGAGGCGGCCGGGGAATTGGTTGTCGTGCAAATGGGAGGCCTGCACGTTGTGGTGCCGGGCTTTGTCGTCACCGGCGTCCGGGTTGCCAACCAGGACATCCTCCAGGTCGAGCGGTTCGACAACGACAAGCTGCGGTTCCTAGGCAAGCTCGTCGGGCAGAGCGATGTGCAGGTCGTCGGCAACAACGGCGAAGACAAGACTTATTCGGTCCGCGTCGTCCCGGACAACGAAGCCCTGCTCAGGGCGGTTCGGCGCGACTTGGATGGCGTCCACGAAGTGGAGATTTATGAGAATTTGGGCCGGGTCGTCATCAAAGGGGAAATGAACAATCCGCGGGACTGGACCACGGTGCAGAAAGTCGTCGAGGCTTATGGCAGCCAGATTCTCAATCTGGCGACGTTCCGTCCTGGCCCTGGCGTCATCCTCAACCTGCAGAAGGCGTTGCAGAATGCTGGCTTTGAAGTCGTCACTGATGGCGCCAATGTGTCGCAGCTGCCGCCCAACACCCTGTTAGTGCTCGGCGGTCAGGACGGGGTCCGGGTGTCCGGCTTTGTGTACAGTAAGAACCAGTTGGACCAGATTCGGCGGATCGTCGCCAGCCAGCCCTTTCTGGCCCTGGTCGCGGAGCAGAAAGCGCTCAAAGATGGCCAGCTGCCGGCGGTCGTTGAGGTGAACATCGAGCCCGTCATGCTGGAGCTGGACGTCTATTTCGCCGTGTTGACGGAAAGCGAAAACAAGCAGATCGGGGTCAATCTCGCCAAGGAGGGCCTGCTCATGATCGACACGACGGCCGCCTTGTTCGGCGGCACGGTCGGCACCGGGGACACCGCCTCGCTCAGCGGCAGCTATGTCATCAATTCCGGCCTGGGGGGGGCCTTGAAATTCTTCCAGGGGTCGGGCCCCGGACGCACGTTCTCGGCCGGTCACATGACCTTCAAGAATTATGCCGACGACTGGAAGAAGTTCCATTCGGGGGGCACTCTCAAAGTCAAGGTCACATCGACGGACAGCGCCAATCTGGTTGACATCGACTATGGGTTGATGATCAAGGCCAAAGGCGGCCTTCTCAACCGGGAGACGGCGGACCTTGACCTGTCCTTGGAATTGAGCAACCCCATCCCCAACGCCCACGGCGATTACGACATCAAGCGCGACACCATGGACAGTTCCGTGCAATGCCCGCTGGGAAAGACGCTGGTGATGGGCGGCGCCGAGAAACTCATGGAGAATTTCAGCAAGGACGGG
>JAKLHU010000465.1 GCA_022709995.1 Verrucomicrobiota bacterium
CTCGTAGATGCACTGCAGTTAGCGCTGAAAACAAATGCTACCGGAATGGCCATTATCAATGGGTGACCACTTCCTTGCGGACCCTGCCGGATGAGACCCGCGCGGTTGTAGGGGCGGCAACCGGCATTATGTTAATTTCTTTTAGCCACTTTCCGTCACCATTTCGGGGCATTGGTCGCATATGCGTATTTTCAAGCCGATGGCGGATGTCTTCCAGCCGCGTTCCGGGGCTCTGGCCTTTTTCACCAGCATCGTGATTTGGGGCATTGGCATCGGCTGTTTCATGGCGACGGTGAACAACTTTCTGGCCGAGATTCACGAGATCGGCAAGCTGGAGCGCGGCTGGCTGGAGTTTTTCCGGGAGATGCCGGGCGTTCTGCTGGTGTTGCTGCTGGCGGGGCTGCATCGGTTCAGCGACTGGAAGATCATGCGTCTGGGCACGCTGGTGTCGATGGCAGGGGTGGCGCTGCTGTGCATTCCCGCCAACAAGGCCCTGGTGACCTTCCTGATCATGATCTGGAGCACGGGCGAGCATCTGGTCATGCCGGTGCGGACGGCGATCGCGATGCAGGTCGCCAAGCCTGGCCAGGCCGGGCAGTCGCTCGGCTTGGTCACCTCCGCCATGAATGGCGGGACGGTGCTCGGCAGCATGATGGTCGCGGCCATTTTCTGGTTCGGCGCCAACCGCCTGGCCATCGCCAACCGGCTGGTACTTTACAACGTCGTCTGGGGCATGATCTTTGTCCTGATGCTGGTCAGCTTCGTGTGCACCTTCACCCGCAACGCGCCGGAAACAGTGTCCAAGCGCCCGCGACTGTACTTCAACCGGAAATTCACGGTCTTCTATCTGCTGGAGCTGTTCTACGGGGCGCGCAAGCAGATTTTTCTGACGTTTGCGCCGTACGTGCTGATCGTGCACTATGGCCTGCAGACGTCGCAGATCGCGCTGCTCATGGGCATTTGCGCCGCGGTGAATATCTTTGGCAGCCCGCTGATCGGCCGGCTGACCGACCGGGTCGGCTACCGCAACGTGATGATCTACGACACCGTTGTGCTGTTTTTCGTCTGCATGCTGTATGGCTTTGCGGACCAGCTGTTCCCGGCCCGCGTCGCGGTCATCGTCGTCTGCCTCAATTTCCTGTTTGACGCGGTCATCAGCACGACGGCGCTGGCCGCCAGCCTGTATGTGCGGGACATCACCAGCAGCCGCGAGGAAGTCACGTCGACGCTGGCGACCGGCATTTCGATCAACCACGTCATCTCGATCGCGGCCGGTCCCTTGGGCGGCTGGGTCTGGCAGCAGTGGGGCATCGCGATGCTGTTCAGCTTTTCCGCGCTCATGGCGATTGCGAACACGCTGTGCGCCATGCTGATCCCGAAGCCGGTCCGCGCCGGCAAGGCCAAGGCCTGATCGTTTCCTTTATTTAATTAGGCTGAAAACAGGCAAGAACCACCGGTGGACACCGATGGACACCGATTAAATGCATGGAAGAAACGCATCAGGCCATGAAACGGTCAGAATTTCATTTATATGAGAACTACGGGACTTCCTGTCGGGCTCATCTTGAGTAGCATATACGCGCAAAGTGACCGGGATCGATGGGTTCTATAAATAACATCGGTGTTCATCGGTGTTCATCGGTGGTTCAAGCAAAACGCAAACCGGGCTTGCCTTTTTGGCGATTCGTCATTCCAGGCAGACGACCGGGAAGTGCTCGGGTGCATGCCGGCCGCCGCCCAGGCCGGGTGCCAAGGCCAGGTAGCTCTCCCTGGTTTTGCCGTCGTCATTGTCGTTGACTATCAGATTGAAGGCAATGCCCTGCCGGGCGGCTTCGGCGTTCAAGCCGATGGCCGCCAACGGAATGGTCAGCGCGCAATGCGTCGTTTTCGTCGCCTCGTCGCGGGAGGCGGCGGCTTTCAGACCGGCGGCCGCGGCGGCCGCAAAGCCTGGGGGCGCGCGCCAGACGTGTGTCTGCGCCGTTCCGTCGTCGCGCCGGCTGATGCCGAATTCCCAGCCTTGCTCCTGGCCGGGCAGGTGCAGGGCCAGTTGGACGGAATCGCCCTGCCAGCTGTCACGCGCGGCGTACGGCTGGCAATGGCGGTCGTCGCGGATACGGACGTCGACCAGCAGGTGGTCTGGACCGCGCGCCAGGCGGACCTCGGCGGAAAGATCGTCCGGGCCAGTCCAGAACAAGTGGCGGAAGTCCGGCGCGTTGACGACCAGCGAGCGGAGCTGGTCGGCCGAGTCCAGGGTGAAATCAGCCGGCAGGCCGATGTCGGCACGGCTGACGACGGTGATGCGCCGGGCCGGAATCCGGAAGGCCTGGGAAAGATGGTCGGCGAAAGTCAATGTCAGGTCGAACTGGGCGTCCGGCCCGGCGGCTGGCCGGAAGTCTGGCGCGGGCGGGATGGTCAGGGCGAGTTCGCGGGATTCTCCGGCGGCGAGTTGGAGGTCGACGGCCGGCGGGTCGATGGCGACGCCGGCTGGCGGCGTGATGGCGAGGCGGGCGGCCAGGGGGCGCGGGAACGGGTTGCGGAAACGCAGCGCCG
>JAKLHU010000466.1 GCA_022709995.1 Verrucomicrobiota bacterium
GCGGGCGTAGCTCAGTTGGTAGAGCGCCACCTTGCCAAGGTGGCTGTCGACGGTTCGAGTCCGTTCGCCCGCTCCATTTTTCCATGCCCTGTCCACACTCACTGCCGCAGGAACCAAAGGCGCTTCGGTTCCTGCCTTTTTTTTCGCCGTCGCCGACACCGCCACGGCCTGGCCGTTACCTGTTCACCAGCTGACCTTCCCTCCACCCCTATCATGCTCAAGAACCGCTACGACATCATCGTCATCGGCGGCGGCCTGGGCGGACTGACCGCCGCCAACCGCCTGGCCCGGGCCGGACACCACGTCCTGCTCGCCGAACAACATTCCCAACTCGGCGGACTGGCCACGTTCTTCCAACGCAAAGACCATGTCTTCGATGTCGCCCTCCACGGCTTCCCCGTCGGCATGAAAAAATCCTTCCGGAAATACTGGGGCGCCGACTTCGCCGACCGCGTCACCCAAGTGAAGTCGATCCGCTTCCACAATCCGCAGTATCGCCTGGAGTCGACCTTCGACACCGGCGACTTCACCGCCCGGCTGACCGGACACTTCCAGATCCCCGCCCAGACCGTGCAGACCTTCTTCGACGCGATCGCCAACATGAATTTCTTCGACCAGAACGGCGAAACGACCAGGGACTTCTTCAACCGCTTCTTCCCCGGCCGCACCGACGTCTGGCGCTTCCTGATGGAGCCGATCACCTACGCCAACGGCTCGACGCTCGACGAACCGGCCATCACCTACGGCATCGTCTTCGGCAACTTCATGAGCGAAGGCGTCTACACCTTCACCGGCGGCACCGACCTGATGATCGCCATGATGACGGCGGAACTGCGCCGCAACGGCGTCGACGTCGAAACCAGCCTCCAGGCCGAACACATCGTCACCGAAAAGCAAAAAGTCAAGGCCGTCGTTCTCAACGGCCGGGAAGTGGCCTGCGACGCCGCCATCGGCAACGGCAGCCTGCCCCGAATCATCCACGAACTGGTCGGCGACGAGCATTTCGACCCGGAATTCACCGCCGGCGTCAACGCGGTCCGGCTGTCCACCAGCAGCTGCCAAGTCTACGTCGGCATCAAGGACGGCGAAAAACTGCCGTTCATCGGCGACCTGATCTTCACCTCGACCTGGCCGGAATTCGACCCCGAAGCCCTGCTGTCGCCCGCCATCACCAGCCGCACCTATTCGGTCTACTACCCCGAAATCCGGCCCGGGACCAGAAAATACAGCATCGTCGCCTCCATGAACGCCCGCCACCAGGACTGGGCCGCCCTCGACCGCCAACAGTACCGGGCCGCCAAACAGGCCATGATTGAAACCACCCTCGACGCGCTGACCGAGTACATCCCCAACATCCGCGCCATCGCCGACTACACCGAAGCCGCCACCCCGAAAACATTCGCACGCTACACCGGCCATCTCGGCGGCGCCACCTTCGGCACCAAATTCGAAGGCCTGCGCTACAGCATGGATTTAGGCAAGCACATCGGCGGCCTGTTCCACACCGGCTCCGTCGGCATCATCATGTCCGGCTGGCTCGGCGCCGCCAACTACGGCGTCATCACCGCCAACGAGGCCGACAAATATGTCGCCGCCAGCCGGCGCTGACCCGCCGCCCCTAAAAAGCCCAAACCGCCAGCCGGCCAAGAGACACCACCCAAAACCGCGTTTTTCAGCTTTTTCCGAGGCCGCCGATTGACAAGACGGATTCCAATACCATATTATATGACACTTTTTTATCTTTCTGTTCTGCAGGCCAAGCCGTAACATATAACTGTGCATGTTAGATTAAGGATTCCAAGGACAATGGCACACAGCAAATCCGCCGCCAAGAGACTCAGACAGAGCGTCAAACACCGCATGTTCAACCGCATGCGCAAGTCACGCGTCAAAACCAGCGAAAACACCTTGAACGAAAAAATCAAGGCCGGGGACAAAGCCGCCGTGACCGAGCTCCTCGCCAAATGCTATTCCGAACTCGACAAGGCCGCCAAGGTCGGAACCATCCATAGCAACAAAGCCAACCGCAAGAAGCAACGGCTGGCTCTCCGCGCCGCCAAAATGGCTTGATCGCCGACCCGCCCACTTCCCAGGCGTCAGACGCTCCCCGCGTCTGACGCCTGTTTCGTTTCATCGGCTGGACTCCCCCAACTGCCTGCGCGAACAGTTGTTTTCCAAACCAAGCCGCACTATATTATGACACTTTTGCCTTGAATGTCATGCACACTGCACGCATCGCCAGCTCATGACCCGTGACGTCCATCCTCAGACAGGAGCTAGACATGGCCAAATCCGCAACCATGACCAAGAGCCTCGGCGGCTATTTTACGGAATGGTGTTCCCGCAAGCCGGAGCTTCCGGCCCTTGTCCACATGGAAGGCAACAACCTTCAATTCCGGACCTACCAGGCCCTGTACGCCGACGTGCTCGCCTGGGGAAAATTCTTCCAGGACCGCCAAATCGGCAAAGGGGATCGCGTTGCGTTCATCGCCCCCAAGTGCCTTGAACATTTCAACTTCTTCTATTCCTGCTGGCATTTGG